>DATKAB010000068.1 GCA_035498555.1 Candidatus Sulfotelmatobacter sp. | reverse complement strand
GTGTGCCGCTTCGCCGACCGCAGCCATGTCTTCGTCGGAGATGTCCATCGCCGATCCGGGGAAGGAGACAAGGTACTTCGTCATCGTTCGGTTCTCCGGGTGTGAGTTTCGGAATTGGGTGTGGGGCCTAACGACAATTCGACAGGTCTGCCCGGTCTCGCCACGCTCTTCCCCATGCCCCCATTCGCGCCGTGGCGGCGTTAGGCTACAAGCGGCGCGGCCGGACTCCCTCCAGCCTATCCGCCGGGCTGACCACCTCCGGCACGTGATCCACCCAGCGCCAGGAACTCCAGCGCCGGCATCCGGTGCACTCCAGCGTAGGGAGCGTCGACGCGATCCGATACCAGTTCCGCCTCGGCGCGCCGCCACGCTTCCTCGAGCACCGGGGGCTCGGGCTCCGGCAGCGCCGCGAATGTGCCGTCGCGACGGAACGCGCCGTCGCTCATCAGCAGGTGCAGATGCGGATGGCTGGTGCTGGAGGAATTCGGAGTCCGAGGCGGTACGCTGGGGCAAGCGCGGTGCGCGGGTCAATGCGATCAGTCCTGGCATCATCATCACCCCGCTCGCCAAGGACGAACTTTCTGGGCCCCGCGGCGAAGGCTACCGACGCATGATCGACCTTTGCCCGGCAGGACGTGCGGGCACTCCAGACGAGGTTGGAACGGTCGGCGCGCTCCTGATGAGCCCTGATGGCGCCTTCATTACGGGCAGCGACTTCCTCATGGATGGCGGCGTCACCGCCGCCTACTGGTACGGCGAACTCGCCGCGAGATAACCGGCCAGGAGTCATCACGAGCTCACCGCGCTACTTCATCGCCGCCACCCGCCCCGGCCCGGTTCCGGCCGGGCGCGGCGTCTGCTTTGCCGCGGGCGCGGTGTCTACTTTGCCGCGGGCGCGGCGCCGGCCCCATGCCCGGCGCCTCAGGCCGGGCCGGCGGCTGGCGAATCCTTCGCGCGAATCACGAGAATCGCGGTGTCGTCGTCGGCGGGCTGGCCCCGGGCGAACGCCTCGCAGTCGTCCACCAGGCGCTGGACGATCGCCTCGGCGGAGCCGCTGCCGCCGCGCTCCAGCGCCGCGGCGATGCCCTCCTCCTCGAAGAACTTCCCCTGCGGGTTGCTGCGCTCGCTCAGGCCGTCGGTGTAGAACACCATCGCATCGCCCGGCTCGAGCAGCGTATCGGAGCAGGGAAAACGCATCTCCTCGATCATGCCGAGCGGCGGCGCCGTCGCTTCCAATCGGATCATCTTCCCCCGCCGCGCGAGGAAGCCGGGCGTGTGCCCGGCGTTGACGTAGGTGAACCGGCGGCCCGCCAGATCGAGCACGCCGAGCAGCATCGTGATGAAGCGGTTCGCTTCGGTGTGGCGGCAAAGGTGCACGTTGATCGCCGAGACGACGCGCTCGAGCGATCGCTCGTCGAGGTCCGCGAACTTGAGGATCGCCTGGAGATTCGCGGTCAGGAGCGCTGCGGCCACGCCCTTGCCGGAGACGTCCGCGATCGTGAGCAGCAGACGGCCATCCTTGAGCAGCAGCGTGTCGTAGTAATCGCCGCCCACTTGCTGGTACGACCGGTAATAACCGGCCAGCTCGAAGCCGGGCGGCTGCGGCAGCACCAGCGGGCGGAGCCGGGTCTGGATCTCGCGCGCAGCCTCGGCGTCGCGCTCCTGTTCGACCCTCGCGATCACCTGGCCCCGCAGCAGGCGTTGCAGGACGACGATCCCGGCCACGCCCAGATAGACGAGGGTCCACGCGATCCATTTTCGTCCCGCTGGAAGCGTGCGCGCGAACTCGAGACCGAGGATGCCGAACACGCCGCCCACCACGACGCCGGTCAGCATCATGGCCGCGAGGATTCGCTTCGGAAAGCGGCGGCGGCGCACTTCCCTCCAGGCCGCGAGCGGAAGCCAGCCCTTGAGTGCCATGGGAGGTGAGTGTAGCGCGAATCTGGCGCCTCCCGGCGCGGGCGCCCGGTCGCGCCCGGTCCGCACGCTTCTCCCGCGCCGGCCTGGCCCCTCCGGCCACGGTGATCGCGATGCCGCTGGTCGCGCTGCGCGCCAGTTCGAGCGCACGCCCTACGCCGGCGTGCGCCTGCTAGATGGCGCCGGGCGCCAACCACACTGAGCGGGCGGCAGCGCGCTTGCGCTGCTCCAGGCGCGAGGCCGCGGCGATCTCGATCATCTCCTGCGTGCTGGCCTCGCGTCGCGCAGTCGCAAGCTCGAGGCGCACAACTTCCGTGCGCTCATCGAGCCAGCGCTCCGCCGCCTGCGTCGCCACCAGCCGCGCGCCGTGCTCCGACGCCAGCGCATCGAGCACCAGCTGATAGAGCGATACATAGAGGAATTCTCGGATCGCCGCCGTGGCGAGCTGCGCGCGCGCCACGTAGCGGATCGTGCGCTCCGGCGCGGCCGGCTCGAAGGCGACCGGCAGCAGCCGCGTGACCACCGGATTCGCGTGTCCCACGCCGACGAAGCGGCTCGAGACGATGTGAAAGCTCGAGAGCCGATCGCCGGTGTAGCGCGCGAACACGTCCTCGCCCACGCGCAGCAGCAGATCGGTGATCCCGCGCACGCCGGTGGGCGCCGCGAGGGCGGCGTCGATCGCGACCCCGCTCCTCGCGAGCAGCGTCGCCCCCCGGCGCCCGACGCACAGCGTGGGGCCCGCCCCCAGCTCGCGCCGCGTCTTGACCGCTTCCGCGACCAGCTGTGAGTGGAACGCTCCGCACAGCCCGTATTCACCGCCGATCACGAGCAACCCCGCGCCGTTCTCGCCCGAGGGCAGCGCCGCGTGGCTCCATGCCAGAACGCGCTCCACACCGCGCCGATACGCGCGCGCCGGCTCGACCACGGCGCGCGCCGCGCGAAAATGGTGCGCCGAGAGGCTCTTCATCGCGCCCACCGCTTCGCGAAGGGTGCGCAGCGTGCGCAGCCGACGTCGCAGCTCGACCTGGCGCTTCACCGCTGCGCCCCGTCCGCCACGGGGAGCAGCCGGCGCGCGGACGACTTCCAGTCCCCGGGAGGCTCGTTCCCAGCATCGAGCGCGGCTGTCGCCTCGGGCAGCTCGGCCGCCATTCGCTCCCAGGCGGCCGCCAGTACCGCGCGCGCTTCCGTTGGCGCGAGGCCGTCCAGCCAACCCTCGTTGACGGCGATCAGCGAAAGAATCTGCTCCGCCGGGCTGCGGCGCGTGAAGCGCGGCTGACGCAGGATCTCGCGTAGGATGCGCCCGCGCTCCACGGTGCGGCGCGTGGCGAGGTCCACGTCGAGGCCGACGCGGGTCAGGGCCTCGAGCGCCTCGAAGCGCGACAGGGCGATCTTCAAATTGCGCGCCGCGACGCGCATCGAGTCGAGCTGCGCCGCGCCTCCCACGCGCGAGACGCTGCGCCCGACGTCGATCGCGGGGCGTTCGTTGCGCTCGAAGCGCGCGGTGTCGAGGTAGATCTGCCCGTCGGTGATCGAGATCAGGTTGGTCGGAATGTAGGCGGACAGATCGCTCTCGGTGGTCTCGACCAGCGGAAACGCCGTGACCGATCCCCCGCCGGCCTGCTCGGCGCGCGCGGTCGCGCGCTCCAGCAGCTGGGCATGGATATAGAAGATGTCGCCGGGATACGCCTCGCGGCCCGGCGGACGCCCCAGCAGCAGCGCCAGCTCGCGGTAGGCGTCGGCGTGTTTGCTGAGATCGTCGTAGATCACCAGCGCGTCGCCCCCCCGGTCCCGGAAATACTCCGCCACCGTGGTGCCGGCATATGGCGCCAGGTACTGGAGCCCGGGCGGATCGCCGGCGTCCGAGCCGATCACCACCGTGTGCTCCAGCGCGCCCACGCGCGCCAGGGACTCGCGGACCGACAACACGCGCGAGATCGGCTGTCCCACCGCCACGTAGACACAGGTCACGCCGGTCCCGCGCTGGGCGGCGACGATGTCGAGCGCGAGCCCGGTCTTGCCCACGTTGCGGTCGCCGACCACCAGCTGGCGCTGCCCGCGTCCGATCGGAATCCCTGCGTCCACCACCATGATTCCGGTGAGCAGCGGGCGGCGCACCGGCGCGCGCTCGGTGAGCGCGGGCGCTTCACGAAACACGCTCCGCCGCTCGCCCGCGGGCCGCGGCCGGCCATCGAGCGGCCGGCCGAGCGGATCGAGCACGCGGCCCAGCAGGTCGGGGCCCACGATCAGCGACGGCAGCCGGCCGGTCGCGGTCACGCCTTCGCCGGCGCGTACGCCATCGGCGCCGAGGAGCATGACCACTCCCGTGCGATGCGGCTCCAGCTCGTAGGCCATGCCGAGCGCACCGGAGTCGAACTCCACCAGCTCCTCGGCGCCAGCATCCTCAAGCCCCAGGACCTGCGCCACCCCGTCGCCGAGCTCGACCACCGCTCCGCGAAGCCCGAAGGCGCGGCCGAGTTCGATATCCGAGAGCCGCTCGAGGCGGTCCGCGAACCCGGCGTGATCGCTCATGTCGTCTCCAAGTCGGCGGCCGGGCCCGCCGCCACCACGGCTCCGGCCGCCTCGCGCGCCAGAGCGGCCGCCGAGGCCTCGATCTTGCCGCCCGGCAGAGTCACGCGCACACCGGCGCCCAGCGCCGGGAGCTCGCGCGCCTGAAAGCCGTCGCCGAGCGCGGCGGCCAGCAGCTTCTTCGAATCGGGATCGAGCCCCCGCGCGGACTCGACCAGCACCGTTCCTGCCGCGGGCCGCGGAAGCTTGCGAAGTTCCTCGCAGGCGGCGCGCACCAGCGCGAGATCGAGCGCCGGACCATCCAACGAGCGCAGCAGACGCACCACCGACTCGCCGGCGATGCGTCCCACGGTCCCCGCCAGCGCGACCGCCTCGGCCTGCCGGCGCGCCTCCTGCTCGCGCTCGAACGCGCGGCGCTCCTCGTCGGCCGCGGCGCGCGCTTCCTCGACAATTCGTGCCGCCTGCTGCCCGGCCTCATCCAGACGCTTCTTCGCCTCGGCGGTGGAGGCGGCTTCCAACTTCGCGCGCGCGCCGGCCGCCTCCTGGAGCCGCGCCTCGGCCTCTCTCTTCACGCGCGCTGCGTCCTCGAGATCCTTGTCGTGACGAGCCCGCTCGGCATCGAGCGCGCGCCGCACCGGCTTGAACAGCACCCAGCCGAGCGCGGCGGCCAGCAGCAGGAAGTTGACCGCCTCAAACAGGAAGTTCGCGAGCGCCGTGGACACGTTTGCCTACCGCGCCGCCACGAACGGATTCGCGAACAACAGCACCAGCGCGATCACCAGGCAGAAGATCGCGGTGGACTCGACCATGGCCAGCGCCACCAGCTGATTGCGCGTGATGTTCGTCGCCTCGTCCGGCTGCCGAGCCAGCGCGTCCATGCCGGCCGCTCCGATGCGGCTCTCGCCCAGCGCCGCTCCCAGCGCGCCGATGGCCATGGTGAAGCCCGCCGTGACGATCGATCCCAGTGCCAGAGCCGCGTGTTCACCCATGTGAGCCTCCTTCTCCGATGCGAATGCCGGCGCCGATGTAGACGCTGGCCAGAATGGTGAAGATGTAGGCCTGCAGGACCCCGATCAGCAGATCGAGAACCATGAGCGGAATCGGAACCAGCAAGCCGACGAGCGAGACGATCAGCGCCACCACCAGGTGGCCGCTCAGCATGTTCCCGAACAATCGCATGGCGAGCGCCAGCGTGCGCGACAGCTCGGTGATGAAGTGAAGCGGCAGGAACAGCGGATTCGGCCGCAGGTAGGCGCGGAAGTAGCCGCCCAGTCCGCGCGCGTGGATCCCGGCCACCGGCACCGCAACGAACACCAGCGCGGCGAGCGCGCTGGTCGCCCACAGGTTCGAGGTGGGCGCCGGAACCCCCGGCAACTGCCCGACGATCGCGGCAGCGGCGATGAAGAGGAAGAGGCTCCCCGCGAACACCTCGAGCCGCGGCGACGGCCTTCCCACCGCCCCCTCCACCAGATCGTGGAGGAAGCCGAACGTGAGACGACCCGCCGCGGCCATGCGCCCGCCGGGACGGCGCGTCACGGCCTGCGCGAGCGCGGCGCAGCCGGCGACCAGGAGCAGGCTGGTGGCCGCGCTGGTCGCCATTGTGAACGTGATCGGCACTGCGCCCAGCCGCCCGATCAAGCGGTCGCCGAAGATCGTGGGACTCATGACAGCCTCGCGCGCAGCACGCCGACCGTCAGGGCGAACGCCACGAACCATCCGGCAGTGGCCGGCACCAGCTGCCCGGCGCGCGCCGCGAGCAGCAGCACCACGCCGACCAGCAGCGCGCGCGCGACCAGCCCGAACGCCGCCGGCGGCCGCCCGGCGGAGCGCCCCAGCAACAGCCCGTGCGCGAGCCCGGCGGCGAGTCCCGCCATCGCTGCGAGCGCCGCGATCACGAGTCGTTCCCCCGCACCGCGCGGTAGGCCGCGAAGCAGCCGATCGCGGTGCCGATCGTGAGCAGCATCAGCGTGAAACGGATGCCGGAACTCCAGTGCCGGTCGAGCAGATGTCCTAGCAGAGCGCCGCCCGTGGCGAACAGAACGATCGGCCAGCCCACACTTCCAATGAGGGCGAGTGACTGCCAGAAGCGCCCGCCCGGCTCGCGCCGATCCAGACGGTCGAGGTCGCGGCGCGTGCGATCGCGCGCCTTGCCTCCGCGCTCGGCCCGGGGCGCGCTCACGGCTCACCCCGCGGCCCGGCGGGACGCTGGCGAAGCTCGCGCACGATGCGCTGCTCCAGCTCGCCCAGGCGGCGGCGTAGCACCAGTTCCGAGTCGGGCGTTTCGAGGACGCGATCGAGCGCGGCCTGGACCTCGGCCCCGCTCGCGCCCACCGCGGCGAAAGGCGTGAGCAGCTCGGCGCGCTCCACATCCAGATCGAGCAGTCCGCCGGCGGTGGCGAGATAGCGGATCCCGTGCGCCGAGCGCGCGATCACCAAACCCGGCTCGACCTCCGTCGCCAGAGGCTCGCCGCGCGGGCGCAGTCCGATCTGCCCGCTCGGCGTGGGAAGCCGCGCGCCGAGCAGCGGCTCGTCGAACACCACCTGCGCCGGCGTGCGGACGATGAAACGCAGGCTGTCAGCCATGGCGCGCGTCCCCCAGAGCGCCGATCATGAACAGCGCGTCCTCCGGCAGATCGTCGCAGC
>DATKAB010000067.1 GCA_035498555.1 Candidatus Sulfotelmatobacter sp. | reverse complement strand
GCCCGAGCTTGGCGCAGGCTTGCTCGAGCGCCGGAGTCGGCGCGGCATCGGTCTCTTCGACCCGCGTGTAGGCACGCAGGATCTGCTCTTCGAGCCGAGCGAAGGTTGCCGGCTCGGTGCCGGTGCGCGGGGGACCGAACTCCCGCGCCGCACCCTCCAGGCGGGCGACCCGGGCAGCGATCGAATCGGCGTCGGCATTTCGACCCGGGGGGCTGAGCCGCGACCGCAGGGCCCGCGCTCGGGCGGTGTCGAGCGAATCGCGCCGCAACAGATCGCCGAGTCGAGTCGCGAGCGCGAACTGCCGCTCGAGGTCGGCCGGTGAGGTCTTCACTCGTGGATCGAGCGCGACTCGCAACGGCCGCTCCAGCACCTTGCCCGAGAGGCTCAGGCGCACCCGATAATCCCCGGGCAGCACCCACGGCCCGCGCGGATCCGCGGGCGTCTGGTGAACGACCGCGGCGATCGAATAGCTGCGCCGCCGGGTCGCCAGCGGGGCCCCGTGAAGATCCCACACGAACCGATGGGCTCCCGCGCTCGATGCGAGCGTCGCGTTCGGGCGGATCCAGTACGCCGGAGTCTCCCCCTGAGTCCTCACCGTGTCGGGAGGATCGAGACTCGACCAGCGCCGGACCCGACCGCCTCGCTCATCCAGGATTTCGAGCGTCACCGCCCCGGTCGCGGCGCGATCCATCTGGTAATCGAGAATCGCGCCGTCGGGCGGATTCTCTCCGGCCGGCTCGTCGGGTGGCAGCGGCGTGTCGGTGTTGCGATTCCATCGCACGCGCATCGCCGTGGCCGGAGCGTACAGGAACGGGCCGCGCGCGGCCGCCGCCTCGGCGGCCTGGCGCAGCGGAGTCGCGTCGTCGAGGATCCAGAACGAGCGGCCGTGCGTGCCGATCACCAGGTCGTCGTCGTGAACGACCAGGTCCCGCACCGACGTGGCCGGCAAGTCGAGCCGGAGCGCCTGCCAGTGGTCGCCGTCGTCAAACGACACCCACACGCCGCGCTCGGTGGCGGCGTAGAGCAGCCCTCGCTTCTTCGGATCCTCGCGCACTGCGTTCACGACCTCGTCGGTCGCGATGCCCGCCACGATCTCGGTCCAGTGCCGCCCCCCATCGCGCGTGCGGTAGGCGTGGGGCGCGAGATCGTCGAGACGGAAGCGATTGATCGCCGCATACGATTCGAGCGTGTCGAAGTGCGAGGCCTCGAGCATCGAGACCTTGCTCCACGGAGTGAGCGGCGGCGGAGTCACGTTGCTCCACGAAGCGCCGCCGTCGTGCGTCACTTGCACGAGTCCGTCGTCGGTTCCCACCCACAGCAGATGCTCGGCGAGCGGCGAAGGAGCGATGGTGTAGATCACGCCGCGATGCTGCCCGTGCTCGGGATCGAGCGGGGCGAACGCGCCCATCGAGGGCGGCGGCGGGCCGGCGGGGCGCGTCAGGTCCGGACTGATCACCCGCCAGGTGCGCGCGCCGTCGGTGGTCTCGAACAGCACGTTGGCGCCGAGGTAGAGCGCGCGCGGATCGGCCGCCGAGAACACGACCGGCATGGTGCGCACCCAGCGCCACTCCGCGCTCCGCAGCGGATCGGGCGAGACCTCCTGCACGTCACCGGTGCGCCAGTCGAAGCGCGTGAGCTTCCCGCCGTAGACGAGGTTGGGGTCGAGCGGATCCGGCGCGACGTAGCCGTACTCCTCGGCCCCCACCGGGTGCCAGTCGCGGAAGGTGATCTGGCCGTCGTCGCCGCGGCTCCGCACCGCCGCCGAGCCGCTCTCCTGCTGGCCGCCGTAGACGCGATAGGGAAACGATCCGTCGGTGGCGACGTGAAAGAACTGCGCGGTCGGCTGGTTGTACCAGGAGCTCCAGCTCTCGCCGCCGTTCAGCGTGACGATCGCGCCCTGATCTGCGGCGAGCAGGATGACGTTCGAGTCGTCGGGCGAGATCCACAGCCGGTGGTAGTCGTCGCCGCCCGGCGCGCCACGCCAGGCCGTGAAGGCGCGCCCGCCGTCGACCGACTTCCAGGTCACGACGTTGGCCACGTACACCACGTCGGCGCGCCTGGGATCCACCCGCACCTCGTCGAAGTCTCCGTCGCGCCCGGCGAGCCGCGGGTCGGTATTGACGAGCCGCCAATTCTCGCCGTCGTCGTCGGAGCGGTAGAGTCCGCCGCCCCGCCGCGAGCTGACGATGGCGAAGAACCGGCCGGGCGCGGATGGGGCGGCCGCGATCCCGATGCGGCCGAGCCCCGAATCCGGCGGCGGAATCCCGGCGCGGATCGCGCGCCAGGTCGAGCCACCGTCGGTCGACTTCCACAACGCGTTGTTCGACGAGATCGAGGGCAGCTCTGCTTCCCACGGGCCCTGGCGCGCCGACCAGGTCACCGCGAACACCGTCTCCGGGTGATTGGGATCGATCAGCACGTCGATCGCGCCGGTGTCGACGCCTCGATCGAGAACCTGGCGCCAGGTCTCGCCACCGTCGGTCGATCGGAACACGCCACGCTCGCGATTCGGGCCATAGGGATGGCCGAGCACCGCGGCGAACAGTCGGTTCGGGTCGCGCGGATCCACCACCAGGGCTGGAATCTGCTGGCCGTCGCTCAGCCCGAGATGACGCCAGGACCTGCCGCCGTCGCGCGAGCGGTAGATGCCGTCGCCGACTGAGAGGTCGGGGCGCTGCAGCCCTTCGCCGCTGCCAACGTAGATGATGTCGGGATTCGAGGGCGCGATCGCGATCGCGCCGATCGACTGCGTGGGCTGGTCGTCGAAGATCGGAAACCAGGTGCGTCCGGCGTCGGTCGTCTTCCAGACGCCGCCGTTGTTGACGCCGATCAGGAACTCGTGCGGCCTGCCCGGAACGCCGACCGCAGCCACGGTGCGCCCGCCGCGAAACGGCCCGATCATGCGCCAGCGCAGGGCGCTGAAGACCGAGGGCCCGGCGGCGCGAGCCGTACCGGGAAGGAGGAGCAGGAGGGCGGCGGCCGCGGCCGCCCCAATTCCATGGAACCACATGGTCCCGGAGAGCGGGCCGCGAGTCGTCCGGGTCATGGACACCGGGGTTCGCTTCGCGCGGCTTCGGGCTCGCGTCGCCAGGGGATCGCCGCCGATCGGCCGTGGTCATCGTACCCGCACGGCATCTTACCCACCCCGCCGTTTGATTCGCTCACATGGCTCCGAAAGCCGTGGACTTCGCGATGGCCTCGAGACGGGCAGCGCGCGAAAATCATCTTCGATTCCAGGAAGCGTATGGTCGCACTGGCGTCGCGCATCTCTGGCGTGCCGCGCGCTTCCGGGCCAGCCGTTCGGGCGCCGGATCCTACTCCCGCATCCAGGGACGAGGAAGCCTTCCGACGAACCCGCGCAGGGCGCCCTCGCGCGGCTCGCGAGCAGTCTCGATCGAGCAAAGTTCGATCCAGTGCTGATACAATGGGGCGTGCTCCGATGATTGCAGTTGGCGGGAGGCTAACGGCTTCGCGGCAAGCTCCAAGCCTGATTTTCGCTCGCGGTCGCCGGAACCTGTGGAATGGCTTGGGCTTCTGCCGGCCACCCGCAATCTTCGGAGCACGACCGATGGGATGGCGCTCCATCGGTCGACCGTGAAACCCCAGTTCGAGGGGACCTTGGGCTACCTCGCCGGACTCGCAATCCTCGTGTTCCCGCTCGCCACCGCGAACGCCGTGCCGTGGCCGCCCTGCCCCGCCTGCACGCTCAATTTCGGAGGTCTCGGCCCCTTCAGTTCGACGGCTCCGGTGATCGACTCGACCGAGGCGGGATATCCCGACTTTCGCGTTGCCTACGATCTCCGGCATGGGACGATCGCCATGTCTCAGGGCGGCTTGCTCGCGCAGACCTACGTGGACGCCGTCGATCTCTACGACGTGGTCGGGGTGCCCGCGGGTACCCCGGTGAGCCTCACGGCGCAGCTCAGCGTGGATGGAATGGTGTGGACGCAGTTCGGCTGCGGCGGCTCGGGCTGCGGCGGCTACGTCACGATCCATCTCGGCGCGGGAGCGACCGCCACCGACACGACCTATTCGTTCTTGATCTTCAACGGGAGCCGGTCCTTCCATGACGTCCGCAGCCTGCCCGTGACCCTCTTCGCCGGCACGCCGGTGCAAATCGATTTCCGGCTCGGCGGCGCGCACTCGCCGGGCGGCAACCACCTCTCGTCGGCAAGCGGCCTGCTGACCTTCACGGGATTGCCGCCGGGCGCCACGATCGTCTCATGCCAGGGGTACGGGTCGCTGCCGGTGCCCGCCAAACGTGCGAGCTGGGGCTCGGTGAAGGCCATCTACCGGTGAGCGCACGGCCGGCGAAGCACCCGTCGGCCGTGGGATCGGCCTGGTGAGGTCGAGCTAGTTGATTCGGAGCCGGGCCTGCAGCGAATCGGCCTCGGCGCGAGCCTCGTCATCGGCGGGCAGGAGGCGCGTCGCGCGGTCCAATTCTTCGCGAGCGCGCTGGCGATCGCCCTTCGCGATCATCTGTTTCGCCAGCTCGAGCCTCAGCTCGCCCTCACCGGCGGGCGACTCGCCCAGCGCCGGAGAACGCAGCGCCTGTTCGATCGCGCCCTCGATCTTGCCGCGGTCGCCGGTGAATCGGCCGGCCGTCTCGCATCGCGTCAGTCTAGGCGGCGACGTATGGGCATGCCAGCCGCGCCCCCGACGGGTGTATTCTTCGATCCTCTGCTGGCGTCCGACAGTCCCGGCGGCGCCGAGCGGAGGAGGGGCCGCGGGAGGTCGCCATGCGCCGAGCATCCACTTTCGCGATCGCCACCGGACTGCTGGCGGCGCTCGCCACGATCGGGTCGACAGCCCGCGCCGACGTCGGCACGCTCTACTCGCTGTTGACGCCGCCCAGTTCGCTTCAGACCGGCTGCTTCGGGCCGTGTGAGTGTCCGGTCCAGCTGAACCCCACCTACGGCAGCTTCGAGCTGGTTCCGGCCGGCACCGATCCGCTCTACGCCAATTACGAGGTGCGCAACTACATCGCATCCTTCAACAACGGCCCCGGCGCCGTCGCCATTACCGGCTCCGGCCGTTATCGAATCGGTGGTGAATTCGCGCTCACTCAGCAGCTCGTCCTCGACCTCAGCGTGTGGGGACAGCCCGCTCAACACTTCGACAGCGGAATCGTTCCGGTGAGTGTTCCGTTTCCGCAGATCGACCTCTCGTCGGCGCTTCATGGCTTCGCCTGCCATGACTCGGTGATCGTGGTCGACGCGCGACCGATTGGAACCACCGGCGTGCCCGACGCCGCGCATGCGCGAGTCGCGCTCACCGGAGCGAGCCCCAATCCTTTCCACGCCGGCATCGAGATCAGCTGGACGCTGCCCCGGGCCGGCCCGTTCGATCTCGCCATCGTGGATCTCGAAGGGCGCCGGGTTCGCCTGCTCGCCCGGGTTGCGAGCCCGGGCCCGGGCTCGCGAAGTCTCACCTGGGACGGCCGACGCGACGACGGGCGGGTCGCGCCCGCGGGCATCTACTGGGTGACGCTTCGAAGCGCGGATGGAGCCGACCGCCGCCGGGTGGTGAAGATCGAGTAGCGATGCGGCCGCGCCCCCCGGGCTCCGGCCGACGATCGGCTCGACCTCCCGACCCGCGCGCATGATGACGCGATCGCCGCCCGGAATCCGGTGCACGCCGTTGAAGCGCGCGTCGCAGTGTTATGATTTTCGGCTCGAGACCCTGAACCCTCAGCCGAAAGCCCCAGCACCCATGGTCCCACGCCCTCGCCCCGGCCTCCTCACGTCGCTGTTTCTGGCCGCGGTCGCGGCCCACCCCGGCTCGGCTCGCGCCTCCACCTTCGCCGCCCAGCTCGACACCACCTGCCACTACGGCTACGGCGACACCCTGACCGTCATTTGGAAACCGCTGACGACGCTGCCGGCGCTCGTGCGGCCCGGCGACACCCTGACGGTCTGGGCGAACGCGCCCTCGACGCCAACCACCTGGAGCGCCGCGCTCCAGCTCGCCGGCCTTCGCTATCCGCTTACCGCCGCCGGCGGCTCGTTTGAGGCGGGCCTCGGCTGGTGGGTGCTGGGCTTCACGATTCCCTCCGGGGTACCTGAAGAGCTCTACGACCTGGTGTTGAGCTCCGGCGCCGCTCCGATGGACAGCACCCGCCACTCGGTCAAGGTGCTGCCGGAGTTCAGGAGCGACTATTACTTCGCGCAGATCTCCGACACTCATCTGCCCGAGCATTCCTTCTCTCCCAGCTTCAGCACCTGCGACACCACCGGCATGGCCGACTTCGACGCCGTCATCGGCGATCTCAATCTGATTCACCCCGAGTTCATCCTGCACACCGGCGACCTCGTCAACGAGGGCGAGCTGGAGGAGTTCTACGGCGACTACGAAATGGGGCGCGCGCTGAGCATGGTATGTCGGTTGCGCGATCCCATGTTCCTCACCTCGGGCAATCACGACATCGGCGGGTGGCAGCCGACGCCGCCGCCGGCCGGCACCTCGCGCAAGGACTGGTGGCGCTATTTCGGCTGGCCATTCCTCGCCAACCCGCCGGCTGGGGCTCCGTTCCATTCTCAGGACTACAGCTTCGACTACGACTCATTGCACGTGATCGGGCTCGAGGCCTATCTCAACAACGGCTCCTACGACAACTTTCTTCCCGGCACCTACGGCGGCGGCAGCTTCACCAGCGAGCAGCTGAGCTGGCTGGCTCAAGACATCGCCGCGGCAGGACCCAGGCACAAGCTGGTCATGTACCACTTCGACTTCGATCAGGGCGCCAACACCGGCAGCACGTCCGGGCCCTGGCAGCTCAACATCAATACACTGGGCGTGGATGGAGCGATCTGGGGCCACTATCATTCGGTCCCCGAGAACTCGATCACGCCGCGCACCGCGCATCCGTTCAACCTCGGCTGCCAGTCGGTGATCGATAATCGCGCGTTCCGCATCTTTCGCGTTCACAACGGCAACATCACGCCCGGGCCGATGCATCACTCCGGCACCTCGACCGACTCGCTGAGCACGAGCTGGAGCGGGCCCAACGACGGAACGCAGGCGCACCTGTCCGTCACCGTGAACAACCGCTTTGGCGAGACGTGGGATCACGCGCGGCTCGTGTTCCTGATGGCCGACCACGATTCGAGCTATGTCGCGAGCGGTGGTTCGATCGCGCAGACCATCCGCGCCGGCGGCATCGTCCGCGTCTACGTCGACGGCTCGGTGCCCGCGTCCGGCGGATTGACCGTGTCGGTCTCGCCGTCGGCTCCGGTCGCCGGGATCGCGCTCGCGGGCGGGCCGGCCGGGCTCGAGCTCGCCGCGCCGAGCCCGAATCCCTTCACCGCCGGATCCGGCTCGGTCACCCTCCGCTATCGGCTGCCCTCGTCCGGCCAGACGCGGATCGAGGTGCTCGACGTCACCGGCTCGCGCGTCGCGCTGCTCGATCACGGGTGGGAGAGCGCGGGCGAGCACCGGCTCGCCTGGGACGGTCGCACCTCAGCCGGTGGCGCGGCGCCTCCGGGCATCTACCAGCTCCGACTTCGGAGCGCTTCGGGCGAACGCTCGCAGCGGCTGGTGCTGATGCGCTAACGCCACGCCCACACAACTGGCGAGTGAACGTACTACCGCACCAGCACCAGCCGCGCGTGGCGTGCCTCGGCTCCCTGCGTGAGCCGCACGAAGTAAAGCGCCGGCAGAATGCCCAGGTCACGCGCCTCGATCGAGTGCGAGCCCGGGCCGAGCGATCCGACGTCGCGCGTCCACACCCGGCGACCGGCCAGATCGAACAGCTCGAGGCGCGCGGGATCGCCGTTGGCGAGGCCGATCTCGAATACGGCGCGACCGTCCCGCCCGTGCGCGGCCAGCGATAGAGCGAGGCGCGGAATCTGGACTTGCGTCGCGGCGGAATAGCTCTCCCCCGCCGTGCCCGGAACGCCGATGCGGTACTCGAGCGTTTGGCCGGGTGTCACGTCGCGATCTTCGAGCGTGACGAAGCCCTGGCCATCGGCGTTCAGCTCCGCGAGCGACTGCCAGGCGCCGCCCGGCGCGCGGCGCTCCACCCGCGCAGGCGAGCCCGGATCGGCGCCCGCCCACATCAGGCGCACGCGATCCGCGCGCACTTCGCTGCGCGCGAGCGAGAGCAGCGTGGCCGTCGGGATCCCGCTGTAATACAGGCCCCAGGTGTCGTTCGAGCCGTCGATCCCGCCGCAGGCGAGAATCAGTCGATCGTAGTTCGGATCGTAGACGCCGTTGGCCCGGTCGCGAGCACCGGGCAGCGGCGGATCGGTCGTGACCGACTTCCACGCGGGAGTTCCGGCGAGCGGAAGCAGCCACGAGTCGTTCAGCCAGCTGATGTAGGTACTGTTTCCGATCACGGCGGAGATCCCATAGCCGCCGAACAGAAGGAGCCGGTCGTGCACCGCGTCGAGCCGCAGGAGTCCCAGGTTTCTCCCCGATGGGCGATTGGTGGCGCCGAGGTTCACCCACGACCCGTCCCCGCTCGCCAGGTTGAGGACCAGGAGATCGTTCTTCATGCTGGTGTTGTCGCTCCCCCCGAAAATCAGCACGCGATTCCGCGCGACGTCGAAGGCGCACATCTCACCCGCGCGAGCCGATGGAGGGATGCCGCTCGGCGACATCTGCCGCCAGATCGGCGCCGGACTCAGCCTCAATTCCCAGACGTCATTGAGAACGTTGGATCCGTCGTAGCCGAACAGCAGCAGGAACCGATCGTGCACCGGGTCCCGCACCATTTGAGAAAGGTATCGCCCCGAGGGCGCGGGGCCCGCGGGAGACAGCTGAGACCAGATCGGGGTGCCCCCCGAGAACGAGAGCGTCCAGAGCTCCGCATTGGCGGCGCCGGCCGCGTCGTACCCGCCATAGACGACATAGCGGTCGTGCTGCTCGTCCCAGGCTCCCGAGTGCCAGAAGCGTGGCGTCGGTGGCCCTCCCTGCGTCGTGACCGGGCTCCAGGCGGGCTCCGCGCCGAGCGCCAGCGACCACGTGTCGTTGATCGGCGACCCATGGGTGTCATCGCCACCGAACACGATCATCCGATTGCGAGCCGAGTCGAAGCCGTCGCTGGCCCCACCGCGAATCGCCGGACGCAGGATCGGAGCCACCAGGTTGACCCAGGTCGGAACGCCATCGAGCGTCAACGCCCAGGTATCGTTGAGCACGTCGCTGAAGTCCTGGGGCTGGCCACCGCAGACCATCAGGCGATGTCGCGCGGGATCGATCGCGATCCCGGCCCCGAATCGAGGACCGGGCCCGGCGCCGCCCGCAGAAATCGTCGACCACTGAAGCGTGGACATCGAGAGCCAGCACGGCTCCCCTTGCGCGTCGAGGGTCCACACGCGGTCGGTGGCCGCGTCGTAGACCCACGCGCTGCTCTGAACGTTGGGAAGGCCGTTGGTGGGAGTGGTCGACCATGCCGGGGCCCCGTTGAGATCGAGCGAGGTGATCACCTGCGGGGCTCCCAAGGCCTGGTCGGGATAAAGCAGGCGATGGCGCACCGGGTCGAACACGACCCGGGTCGGGACGAGCGAGGGCGAGGGCACCCCCGAGGGCGTGAGTTGAACCCAGCTCGGGGCGGGCAGCAGGTTGAAGGACCAGACCTCGAGCGGGTTTCCATACGGATTGCCGGAGTCGAACGTGGTCATCACCACGCTCTGCGAGACGGAATCGAAAACCAATGAGTACGGGTAGTAGACGATGGGCGTGCCGCTCGCGGGCAGAACGGAGATCGCGCCGGTGCGCGGGTTAAACGTATGCATCTGCACGCCCGTTCCGTCGTCCGCGAGTGAATAGACCAGACCGGTGGCGGGATCCACCGTCGAACTCAGGGTATTGATGTAGAGCGGCGCATTCGGCGCCGACAGGTAGGACCACGAATGCGGGCCCGAGAGCGGCAACTCCCAGCTCTCGTTGCGCGAGCCGCCAATGGAAAGCAGCTGATCGTGCGCCGGATCGCAAAACGCGATCTCGTTCGAGACCTGAAGCAGTCCAAAGTTCCGCCACGTCCCGCCGGCGAAGTCGATCGCCGGAGCGGGCGCCTGCGCCGCCGGTCCGGCGGACGGACGCTGTGAGGAACGCGAGGTCGCGGCGGATCCCGGCAACACGACACCAAAAGGCAGGCGATGCGGCGCGCTGGCGAAGGCGTTGCCGCCGAGGATCGAGCACGCCAGGACGGCGAGGGCGAGCGAGAAACGAGTTCCGGGCCGAAGGGAGTGTGACTTCATGGGGCACCTCTCGAGTTGGCGGCGCCGGCGGAAATCGAGCCGCCGGTGAGAAAACCCGGTACCCAGGTCCCTTGAACGTAGTCTCCCGGAGTTGATGGCGACAACCAGGAACAGACTCTGGCGAGGGTTTACCCCCGGCGCCCGATCCCGGTTCCGAATGACGCTCGGATTCTCCGGGAGCCCGACCCCTCGCCTGCGTCCCGCGCCTTGGACTCCCCGCCGGGATCGATCACACTGCGCGCATGCGACACCCCTCGACCGCGACCACCCGGAGCATCTCCAAAGCGGCTCCGGCCACTGACGACTCGCGGCTGCTCCTGGTTCCCGGGCAGGTGGTGCGGAGCCCCGAGACCCGCCTCGATTACCACGTCGAGTATCTGCTCGGCGCGGGCGGCTTCGGTCAGGCCTTCCGGGCGCGCCGCGGCGGTTCGCCCGCCGCGCGCGAGCTGGTGTGCGTCAAGGTGAGCACGCGCATCGACGGCTGGCTGCGCGAGGCCTACTTCGGCCAGCTCCTCGACGGCCACCCGCGAGCGATTCGCGTCTTCGACGCCTTTCCGCTGATGCTCGAAGGCGGCCGCATTCTCTACTGCCTGGCGCTCGAGTACGCGCGCTACGGCGATCTGCGGCTCTACCTGCGGCGCGCGAGCCGCGGCTGGCCCGAGCGCAAGATCCGGCTCGAGATCGCGGGAATTCTCGAGGTGCTCGGGAAGCTCCACCGCGGCCAGGTGCTGCATCGCGACCTCACGCCGCTCAACGTGTTCGTGTGCGATGAGCACACGCTCAAGCTCGGCGACTTCGGCATCACGCGTCATCAGAGCGATGCGCGTGGCATCACCGCGCGCACCATGAACTGGCTCACTGCCCCCAGCGATATCCTCGAAGGTGCCGTGCCCAAGTGGCAGGCGCGCGACGACGTCTATCAAGTCGGGCAGCTCCTCGGCATGCTGGTGGGGCGCGACGCGGATCGGCGCATTCGCACCGCCGACGTTCGCAAGCTCGACTGCACCGATCACCTCAAGGAGATCATCTATCGCTGCCTGGGCGAACGCCGCAAGCGTTACGAGAACGCCGATGAAATGATCGATGCGCTGCGGAGCCCCCCGGCATCCTTGCGCCCCGGCGCCATTCGCAGCTTGAAGGGCGTCCATCTGGCGTTCACCGGCATCCTGAGCCGGCCGCGGCTCGAGGCCGCTCGGGCGGCGCGCCGGGCCGGGGCGATCGTCCACGGCGCGCCCTCGGCGCAGACCACCGTGCTGGTGCGCGGACGACCCAATACGCAGCAGGCCGCCGGGCGCGACGCGGGCATCAAGCTGATGGAGGTGAAGCGGCTGCGCGAGAAGGGCCACCGCATCACCATCCTCGAGGAGCGCCAGTTCTGGCGGCTGGCCTACTCCAGTCGGACCAGTCGCACGACAAAGCTCCGGTCCGGCGTCAGCAGGCGCGCGAGATAGATGCCGGCCTGCACCTTGCGTGAATCGTCATCCCGACCGTCCCAGACGGCGAAATGCGGACCGGCCGCCAGCGGGCCTCTGAGCAGCGAGCGCACCCGCCGCCCCGCGACATCGAACAGCTCGAGCCTCACCTCCCCCTCGCGCGCCAGCCCGAACCGCAGATGCGCGGCGTCCCGCGAAGGGTTGGGAGCAGCCGGCTCGAGGTAGTCCGTGAGCTGCAACGCGCTCACCGCCAGGACCCCGAAGTCATTGGCGATCACGCTCACCATGACGGGCGCGCCCCAGTTCCCGGCGCCGTCGCGGGCGCGCAGCCAGAGGGTTTGATCTCCCGCGCCGAGCGCCGCCGTGTTGAGCGCCGCCGACACCACCACCTGGCTCGCGCCGAACGACCCGCTCATCGGGAGCCCCGCGCCGGCCGGCGCAGGCGAGGGGCCGATCGAGTACTCGGCGGCCGCGACCGTGCTGCCGCCGGTCTCGGCGTCACTCACGGTCGCCGAGAGCGTCGCGGGCGATCCACGCCGGATCGGGCTGGGCATGGTCATGACCGTGCCGGCCAGGACCAGCGGCCCACGGGTGTCGCCCCCCGCACGCGCCAGCGTGAAGGTGCCGGCCATCTGCGTGGTCACGCTGGCGGCGGGCACGCCGTCATCGGTCGTCACCAATCGCACCATGGCCAGAGTCGAGTTGGGAACTGGGGTGCCTCCGAGCGCGCCGGCAAGATCCCAGATGTAACCGCTATCGGCACACGACATCGAGGTGATCGGCGCCCAGCTCTCGCCCCCATCGAGTGAATAGGAAAGCATCCGCCTCGCGATCGAATGGCCCGAGTCCGCGGCGGTCACGTAGCGAATCGCCAGGAAGTCCCCGGTCACCACGGCACCCGGCGCGGGCGCGGTGATGACGCCGGTGGGCGGACGATGGCCCAACAGCCAGTCGACCGATCGCTCGAGAACCGAGGTGCGGTTGGGATCGTTGAGGACCGAGGTGCTTCCCATCGCCACCCATTCGTAATAGAGCCCGAGGTATCTCGACTTCGCGCCGCCCCAGACGCCGTTCCCGGGCGTGCCCTGCGGGCTGACCGTCTCCCAGGCGATGCCGACGTGCCGCGGTGGGTTCTGATCGTCGAGCCAGGGGAGGTCGCCGATCACGTCATTGTTGGGGGCGAAACTCACCTCGTCGCCCGCGTCGGGATAGAGCTCCGGGTGATACTTGACGCCGCTCGTGAAGTCGCCGGTCACGGGATCTCCGGGGAGACCTCGAAGCGTATCGGCCCACGAGAGATCGAGTCCGAACCGAGTCTTGAGGCGGCTTTCGAACCAGGCCTCGCGCTCCGGGGTGTAGCTCGGAACGTCCATGCTTGAGAGCCCGTAGCCGATGTCGTGACCCGTGAGCAGAAGTCGCGCCCCGCCGGTCAGCAGCGAATCGATGGCGAGCCGCTGCACGTCGCTCAGCGGCGGGTAGCGATCCGGATCCACCTGCCAGAGCACGGCCGAATAGCGGCGCAGGCCGGCCGTGGAATTCCCCACCAGCGGGGGATCGTCTTCGGCGCGCGTGATCACGTCGGCGTTCCAACCGAGCTGCGCAAGCGCGTTGGTCCAGACGGCGAGCGTGGTCGGGCTCGGGTCATCCATGACCAGCGCGATCGAGCCGCCCGGCCGCGTGGTGAACTGGCGGTGCTGGCCGCCCAGGCTGTCGCTCGCCCTGCTTCCGGT
Source organism: Candidatus Sulfotelmatobacter sp. (assembly GCA_035498555.1). Classification (NCBI taxonomy): domain Bacteria; kingdom Pseudomonadati; phylum Acidobacteriota; class Terriglobia; order Terriglobales; family Candidatus Korobacteraceae; genus Candidatus Sulfotelmatobacter; species Candidatus Sulfotelmatobacter sp. The sequence goes on along the minus strand of DATKAB010000067.1, from coordinate 11,191 downwards.
GCGCGTCGTGCTCTCGACGTCATACCGGTAGGTGCTCGCGGCGGCGAGCCCGGTGAGCTGGATCACGTGCTGGCGCGTGAGCCCGCTCGAATCCGCGGCCGCCGCCGGCGCGAGCAGGCCGAACCGCACTCGGGAAGTCGCGGGCACGTCCGTCGTCCAGGTGACGGTGGCGCTGGTGGGCGACGTCGCCGTCGCGTGGACCCCGGTGATCTGCGGCGGATTGGCGTTGACGGGCGCGGTCGCGACCAGTGCGCCGAGCGGGAGATCGTCGTTGTAGGTGACGGTGATCCGGTCACCCGAGGAAACCGAGAGCACTCCATCCCCCGGCCGCCAGGTGCTGGGAGCGATCGGCAATCGCCCGCGAAAGACCCCATTCGAGCCGGTCAGGTGAACCACTTCGTCGCTGGTCTCGGTGTTCGAGTGCACCAGCGCGAGGAGCGGTTCGTGCGCGTTCACGTCGGTCACCTCGATGCCGATCGTGTCGGTGAGCCCGTATTCGAAACGATCGAGTGCCACCGAGCCGGCCCCGGTGTTGATTCCCCCGGTAGCGCACAAGGCGAAGGGCTGCGGCCCCTGCAGCACGCGATGACCCTCGACTCGAACCGTCCAGATGCCCGCGGTCGGGTATTGAACGCGCACTACTTCCTCGACGTTCAGCGAATCACGATGCCCGCCCAGGCCGGAATTGCCGTTCAGGAAATAGTTGCCGAGGAAGGTGGCGCCGCCCTTCGAAACGATCAGATCGAGATCGTTGACGAGCTGAACGCTGCTGGCCGGATTCCCGGGCGCGTCCGTCCAGCACAACGCGATCTTGAGCGGGCGACTCGGATCGGTGACATCCACCTGATATTCCACGTATTGCTGATCGAGCAATCCGTCGGCGCCATCCACCAGGAGCGTGCGAGAGGAATCGCCGGGGAAATAGAGAACGTCGTCCGCGGTCAGCCGGCCCCAGCCGATCTGGATGCTGGGAATCGTGTAGCCGAGGATGTCGTTACGAGATGAATTGATCGCCATCGCCTTGAGCAGCGCCGCCGAAGGAGTCAACGCGTTGGCGGCGACCGGGGAGCCGGTCGGATACCAGCCTTCGGTCAAGTATTCGCGCATCAGCGCCATGGTTCCGGCCACGGCCGGCGTCGACATCGAAGTGCCGGAGTAGGTCGCGTACGTGTATCGCGTCGAGCCGATCGACGAGGTGACGCCATCGCCCGGCGCCATCACCGTGGGCTTGTAGCGCAGGTCCGCGGTGGGCCCGCGGCTCGAAAACGAGGCGAGGTTGTTGTCCAGCGTGCCGTTTCCCGTCGCCCCCACGCTCAGGCAGTTCTTGGCGGTTCCCGGCGACTGAACCGTCCTCACGACGCCCTGATTTCCGGCCGCGAACGCGATCAGGTAGTCGGGGTGGCTCCACATGAACTGATCGACCTCCATCGAAGCCAGCGTATAGGCGCCGAGTGAGCTGGGATCGCCCCACGAGTTCGACGAGATGCGAGCGGCCCCGGCGGCGTTTCCGTCGAACGAGCGCTGAAACAGGTCGTTCAGGTCGGCCGGCGCGGCCAGTCCGCCGTTGGAATTGGGTCCGGCCATATCCATGAAATACAGCCTGGCCTCCTTGGCCATGCCGGACCACGGCGCGCTGGAGGTCGCGTCGGGATTCCCGGCCACGGTGCCCGCGGTGTGCGTGCCGTGGTAGGAGGAGCCGACGTCGTCGCCGAACGCGATACCGGGATCGTCCGAGCCCGGCCAGTAGGCGATGATCTTGCGGTGGGTCGGATAGTCCCCGAAGTGAGTCAGCGCCACCAGCGAGTCGTTGAACATTTCGTGGTCGGGACGAATGCCGCTGTCGGCCGTCATGACGATCTGGCCGTGACCGCGAATGCCATGATCCCAAAGCGTGCGCGAGTTGGGCACGCCCGTCTGAGTGACCCATTGCGCCTGATCGTTGCTCACCGAATCGCGCGGAGCCGGTTCGATCCAGGCAATGTCGGGGAGCGCAGCGGCCTCGGCCATGCGGGAGTCTTCGAGCTCGAATCGCACCAGCCGATTGACCGAGCCGCGGTAGGCTCGGACATTGAAGGCGCCGAGTGCGCCCAGCGCGGTGACGGTCGCGGCCTCGTCGCCGTCCGGGAACAGCAGCGCGGTGACCGCGCGCCGGCCGATCGAGGAACCGTCGATCGCCGCGCTCAGCTTGAACTGCGGCTGCCAGTCGGCGACCCAGGGCTCGCCGTTCACGAGCGCGAGCCGGGCGCGAGCGGCATCGTCGACGCGCACCAGCCACGCTTCGCCGCTGATCGGCGCCACGATCGTGCCACCGGCCCGTTCGATGCGCACCCGAGCGGAATCGGCGCCGCCTTCGGCGAACTGAACCAGACAGGCGCGCCGGCCCGCCGCACCCGCGGGAGCGAGCGTGCTGGCTCCCGCGGCGGCCGACCCGGCAACGCGTTCGGGCTCGATCAGCGCGCCCGAAGCGAGTCGAAAGGACCGATAACTCGGGCGAGGTGCCCGGGACTTCATGGGAGCCAGCCACCCGGTGGCGCTGGGCCGCGGGTGCCCACCGGTCGCCACCCGATTGGCGAAACTCGGTATCACCACGAAGCGGCGTGGTTCGGCGGCGATCCAGCGCCCGCTATTGGCTTCGCGCGCGACCGCGGTCCACCACAACTCGGTCTCGGCGCCAATCGGGATCGAGAGTGCGGCGAGCGGCACCGAAGTGGCGCCGGGCTGGCCGACGAACCACGCGGCGCCAGCCGGGGCCCCATCCCAGTTGGAGGGATCGAAGCGTTCGCGGGAGACCACGACGCGCACGCTCTCGAGATGGGGAGGCGCGCTCACCTCGAGCGTGCCGACAGACTCCGGTACCCGTTCGTCAGCCGGCGGCCAGAGGAGCAGCGGCGGACCTTCGGCGGCGGAGCGGAGGGAACGCACCGACGCGTCAGCCGGATTCAAGAGGCTGGCCGGGAGTGTGGCGAGCGGGATCAGAAGGAGAAGGCACGCGGCTTTCAGGAACGAGCGCGACAAGCGGGATCTCGCTTTCTTCATGGGAACGGGTCCATTCACGCGGCCGGACGTCCGGAGGCCGGGGTGGCTGAATCGCCTGGATCAGGGTTCCTTCTCGCTGACGCCCGGCACCCTACCACGGTTCCAAAGAGTCTGCCAGATGTCTCTGAGATTCCTCTTGTATACATCGGGGAGTATCGTTAAGCTGCCGATCAGCCGCTCCGAGACTCGGGCGCGGCCAGCTCCCGACACCCTTCGCAGAGAGGTGCCTCATGTCCCTACGTCACGCGAGAATCGTCGCCGTCGCCGGCGCACTCATGCTGGCCCTGGCCGCCGCGGCCCAGGCCGCGGTGCTCTGGGATCAATCCGCCATCGATTTCAGCCCCACCGCTCCCGGGATCGCCGATGGCAGGTTCACCGGCGTCGGAGGCTACACCGACTACTCGGTCAATGACGTGACGGTTCCAGCCAGCGGCTGGGTCGTGACCACGATCACCGAGTACTTCAGTGACTGGCAGGGCGTGAACATGAGCGTCAAGGCCCCGACTGGGAGCCTGATCGTCACTCCGAAGTCGGGCTCTCTGCCCGCCGGCACACCCTCGACCACGACCGTGAACCTGACCTGGGTGGACACGGTTCAGAACGGCCAGGGCGTCTACGTGATGACCGCCTCCAACCTGAACCTGGCGCTGGCCCCCGGCGACTACTGGATCACCGTGGCGCCGACGGCCCCGGTCGACAATTTCAATGGCAACAATCTCCAGTGGCCATCGCTGCTGCAGGGAGCGGCGGTCGCGACCTTCAACGGCACCAGCTGGTCCAACCTCTACGGCAGCCACGATGGCGCCTTCATGATCGAGGGCAGCCTCGGCGCGACGGCGACCCACAGCGGTACGTGGGGAGCCATCAAGTCGCTCTATCGGTAGCGGTCTCGCGGTGCGAACACGGCGACTCGCGCGAGATGCCTTTCGCCCGAGCTCGCCGTGTCCGCCCGATCCCGTGAACGCGAAGCTCCCGCTCGAGCACTTGGGCGACGTCCGGCGCCTGAATCATCCAAGGAGGAGTGAATGCGCAGAATCAGTCTGAGTCTGGCGCTGGGGCTTGCGCTGGCAGCGACGAGCGCGCGCGCCGGCGTGACATTTGAATACCTCTACGCCTACGGCTATCCGAACAGCGTCTCGAGCGATGGCAATGCGATCGCCGGCAACAGCACGTTGTACGCTCCGTATCGCTGGACTCAAAGCGGAGGGGTTCAGGACCTGGGCCGCTCGCCGACTCCGAGCCCGGGCGGTTCGCCCGGGATTTCCGCGGACGGTACGCACGTCGCTTCCACCATCATCACGTCCGACAGCACGGCGTCGGCTTCCGGGCTGTGGACTCAAGACTCGGGATGGCAGCAACTCATGCCTCCCAATGGTCCGCCCAATCTCGGACTCATCGACCGGAATTACAGCGACGTTTGGGGCCTTTCAGGTGACGGCAATACCGTCGTCGGCCTGTACTGGCTCAATACCGGAAGGGCGCACGGGTTCAGCTGGACGCAGGCCGGCGGAGGCGTCGATCTGGGGAGCCGAGCGCGATCGAGCCGCGCCAATGGCGTCAACTACGACGGCTCGGTGATCGCCGGCTGGGACGAAAATCCCACCACCGGTATCCGCCAGCCAGCGGCGTGGATCCACGGCTCGTTGTCGGTGCTCTGCGATTCGACCGGACTCGGCGAGGCCCAGACCGTCAACGCCTCGGGAAGCATCGTGGCAGGCTTTCAGCTCAACCCGGCCACTACGGTGCGCGAGTGCGCGCGCTGGCTTCGCAGCGGCGACAGCTGGAGCGCAACGCAATTTCTCGGCTCGGTTCCCGGTACCGAAGGCGACGGGTATGGTATCAACGTCGCCGAAGGAATCTCTGCCGACGGCAAGATGATCGTCGGCTACTGCAGTTTCGACGGCTCGCCCTTCAGCACCACCGGGTTCGTGTGGACCCAGGACGCGGGGATCATGGACGTGATCACCTTTCTCAATGCAAACGGGGTTGCCGTGGACCCGGGCTTCCTGATCCAATCGTGCCAGTGCGTGACTCCTGATGGAACCTGCATTATCGGCTTCGGACAGGATCTGGTCAGCCCCTACACCCGGCGCACATTCCGCATTCGGATCACTCCGACCGCTTCGGTCGAGACCCCGAAACTTCCTTCGAAGCTGGCGCTCGCCGCCCCGAGTCCAAATCCCTCGCGCCTCGGCGCCCGCCTTGGTTTCAGCCTGCCGGCGGCGGACCAGGTCGAGTGCTCGATCTTCGACTCGGCCGGGCGGCGAATCGCGAATCTGGCGCACGGATGGTTCCCCGCAGGCCAGCACTCGCTCGCATGGGACGGCCGAGATCTCGACGGGCGGCTGGTCGCCGGCGGCGTCTATTGGGCGGTGGTGTCGAGTTCGAAGGAACGCGCGTCGCAACGAGTGGTTCGCCTCAACTGAGCGTGGCGGTGAAGAACCCTCCGATCTTCAAGAGCGCACTTTCGACGGGAGAACTCGCGACGTGAGCCCCACGGCCGAAACCGGACTTCGCCCCACCAGCAGTGTTCAGCAAGTCGAATCGATGGGCGCCGAAATTCGCGCCGCGCTGCTCCCTTTGCTCGTGGCGGTCGCCGGCGATCCGCCGAGTCCCACCCGGCTGGCGCAGGCGATCGGGCTCGACAAGAGCCTGGCGAGCCGTTTGGTGCGAGCCACCCGTGCCCCGTCCGATCTGGACCTGATGCACATCGTGCCCTCACCCTCCGGCCTGCGCATCCTGGCGGAACTGGCCGGCAAGGCCGTGCCATCCGAGCTCGTGGCGCAACTGCGCAGCGCCTCGGAGCGATTTGCGTTGCTGGTGGATTCCACTGCGGGCGGGCGCGCGGCCATCGATGCGCTGATCTCGGAATCCTCACGCGATGTGCGCGAGCGGCGGGAACACATCGCGCGCCAGGCCTCGTTCAAGTCGATGTCTTTCCTGCTCGGGCATTTCTGCGACGTGCTGACGACTTCTTTGTTCCTGGTCCCGAACGAAAACCGGCGGACGATCGATGGGATCGAGATCCACCGGCGGATCGGATTGCGCCGGATGCGGCCGAGCACGCCCCTCGCCCTCCTGAGCCTCGCCATGCCACCCGAGGAAGCGCCTCCCGGTGACGCGACGCGCTTCGAAACGCTTGACGGCCCCCCCGGCCCGGATGGGGCGCGCAGCTACCTGCTTCCCGAGTTCAGCACCCTGCCGCTGTCGGAGCTGGAGGTGGTCGAGGACAGCAACGTAACGACGCTGGTGCTGCCGGGCGATCCCAACATGAACCTCGCCGCCCGCGTGACCTCCGCGTTTCGCATCCGGAACGGCTGGGCGCTGAACTCGGAAGAACGCACGAGAGAGCTTCGCGGCTACGTCTTGCACGTGCCCGCGATGCAGGTCGTGCGCGATCTCTTCATCGCCGAGTCGCTATTGCCCGGCGCGTTTCCGCAGGTGTCCTTCCTGCTGCCGGGCCCGCGGGTCGCCACGCATCCGCCGCGAGAGGATGGAACGCATCATTTCACCGAGGTGGATCTGACCGCGTCGATCGAGCAGCTTCCCTCGGCCCCGAGCGCCTATGCGGTGCCCGGGGTCGGCGACCAAACGGCGGCAATCCGATACGCGCTCGAACGGTCGGGCCAGGCCCACCAGCGGTTTCGTGGTTGGCGCTGGTCGGCGACGTATCCCGTACCGCTGATCGAAATGATGTGGTGGTTGAAGGATCCCCGGGCGGGCTCCTCCGGCTAGCGTCTCCCCCACTCCCTCGTGATCCGCGCCCGCTGGATGCGATCGAGGCCCGGAAACGCCCGAGCGAGATAGGCGCCGCCCAGAATGGACAGCGAATCGGTTGCGATCGGCGCGTTCCCGTACTGGCCGTTCAGCCGATCGAGCACTTCGAGCCCCTGCTCGACCTCCGCCACACTCGGGAATCCCACCACGCCCAGGTAATTCACGGTGTCGAGCGCCGCGGCCGGGTTGGTGGTGATGGCGATCTCGACGGTGCGCGTGTTGGGTCCGCCGCGCGCGAAGTTGACCGAGCCGCGGCGATGGGGTCGCACCACCGGCTCGTCCGCGAGCGTCGCCTTGTCCCAGGCATGCGCGACCGCGGTGTCGCCGCTCTGGCCGAATTGCACCACCCGGCCACCCTTGACGCTGAGCGTCGGGCCGACGCGATAGATGACGAGCCCGTCGAAGTAGCCGGCCTTGACCAGATGGTAGAGGCGGTCCGCGCCAAGCGGCGACCAGACGCGGCGCGCCTTCATCGCGAAGGCTCCCTTGCTGGTCTCGAAGCACGCGACAAAGCTGTCGGGCGCAGCGGTCGCGAGCGGCAGGTCGCCGGGGAGCATCGCGCGCCGATGCGAAGCGCTCGCTCCCAGCGCCGGCGCGCACAACATCGCGAGCGCGGTCCACGCGGCCCATGTTCTCGGCCGGTTCATGCGGCGCATCTTCGCGAAAGCGCGCGAAATCTCCAAGCGCGAACTCCCCGGGCCCTTGCACCCGACCCGGGGAGTCGAGCTTCACGTCCTTGCTTCGAGACGCGCGGCTCAGCGCACCCGCGTCATTTCCTTCGAGAAGGTATGACCCTCGACCTCGAGCCGGTAGAAGTAGATGCCGGCCGGGCTCGATTGCCCGTCATCGGTCAGCCCATTCCACTCGAGCGAATGCTCGCCGGCTTCGAACGACCCGTCCGCCAGCGTCCGCACCTTTCGGCCCGCCACATCGAGCACGGTCAGACGCGCATGGCCGGCATGGGCCATCGAGAAGCGGACGTGAGACAGCGATTTCGCCGGATTGGGATAGCTACCGGCGAGCGCGAGTGAATTCGACTCGCCCTCCGGTCCGACCGCCACCGTCGCCACCTGCGTGCGGATATCCGCCTCGTCCGGGGCGTTGGCGGGCAGCGACACCCAGGTCGAGCGCGGGAAGAACGGATTGTGGCTCGCGGTGCGCAGCCGCCAGTGGCACGGGCTCGATCCGTAGGGGCAGTTGCCGATCTGCGCCACGTCGGCGGCGCTGCCGCCCCCGGCAGGCGCCGCCATCAGCGCCGTGCCGCCGTCCTGGATGCTGGTGCCATTCAATGGCAGCGCGTTGCCTTTCACCTCCCATTGCATGCGGACGTGATCCCGGCCCGCGGCCGAGCGCGCGTGCGAGTCGATGATGAAATTCTGACCCGAGCTGAGATCCATCGTGTAGATCGGCGGCGGAACGCACAGGAAGCAATCCCCTTTCTGCTCGATCGGACGCGCCAGCCCGGCGGTCAGCCCGGTGCCGGATGCATTGCCGTAGAAGACTTCCGCCAGCCCGGCGTTGGCGATGGCTCCGGCGTCGTAGCCCGGCGCTCCGAGGATGATGTCGGCGAAGCCATCCCCATTCACATCGCCCGCACCCGCCACCGAGGCCGCGAGATTCGCGTAGTTCTGGGTGAGCTTCGCGGTCCAGCTCGCGCCCGTACCCGGCCCGCCCGGCCCACCGTAGTAGAGGAACGCCTCCCCGCCGTCGGTCATGCCGTCATCGTAGAACTCGGCGCCGACCAGCACGTCGCTGAAGCCGTCGCCATTCACGTCACCCGCGCCCGCGACCGAGCTGCCGAACGCGGCGCCGCCCTGACCGCTCGAGACTGTCCAGCTCGGCGTGGCGGGAATCCCCGAAAACGATCCCATATAAAGGAGCGCTCGCCCCTGGCTGGCGGGCCCGGACCCCGTGTACCACACCTGGCCGACGAGCACGTCGCTGTAACCGTCCCCATTCACGTCGCCGGCATCCGCGACCGAACAGCCGAACTGGCTGCCGCTCTCGGTGCCGCCGGAGAGGATCTGAATCGGCGAGCTCGAGAGCCCGTTGCCCCAGCCTCGATAGAGGAACGCCCGTCCGGCATCGGCGTAGGTGGTGCCGCTGATCGACTCGTCGAACAGCGGCGCGCCGACGATCACGTCGCTGAAGCCGTCGCCGTTGACGTCGCCCGCGCCCGACACCGCGTTGCCCATTTCCGCGCCCGCCTGATTGGAGTGCGCGCTCCAGTTGGCCGGGCCGGCGACGAGGCCGCCCGCCGATCCGTACCACGCGTAAGCCGCGCCCTCGCCGGTTTGCGTCAGGCTGTCGTTCGGCGCGCCGATGACGACGTCGGCGTAACCGTCGCCGTTGACGTCGCCCGCTCCGGCGACCGACGAGCCGAAGTGCGCGTCGTTCTTCCCTCCGTAGGCGGCCCACGCCGGCGCGGCGTTGGGAAGCCCGGCCGACGATCCGTACCAGACGAAGGCGGCGCCGTTGTGGCTGAACAGATTGGCCGAGATCTCGTGGGCGCCGACGATGATGTCGCCATACCCGTCGCCATTCAGGTCGCCCGCTGACGCGACCGAGATGCCGAGATTCGCGCCGGCGGAGTTGCTCTCGTAGCTCCAGCTCGGCGTAGTCGGGAGGCCGGCGGATGAGCCGTAGTAGACCAGCACGCGACCCTCGTCGGTCTGGCCGTTGTCGTAGAGCGGCGAGCCGACGATCACGTCGCTGTAGCCGTCGGCGTTCACGTCGCCGGCCGATGACACCGACCAGCCGAAGAATTCCGTGTTGCTGCCTCCGCTGTTCGACCAGACCGGCTGCTGGCCGGGGAGATTGGCCGAGCCCTTGAACAGATAGACTCGACCGCCACGACTGGGCCCCGACGCGGGCGCACTCACCAGGAAGTCGCTGAATCCATCGCCATCGACGTCGCCGGCGGTCGCCACGCACATGCCGAACAGCTCGCCGTCGCCGATGTTGTCCACGCCACCGGTGCGGCTCCAGGCCGGAATCAGCCGCAGTCCAGTCGCGGATCCCAGGTACAGCTCGGCGTGCCCGCGCGGAGTGTAAGCGAGCGCGGGTGACGGCAGTTTTCCTGAGCCGACCAGCACGTCGGCGTAGCCGTCGCCGTTCACGTCGCCGGCGGTGGCAACGCAGATGCCCATGCTGTCGCCGACCGCCGTGCCCGTCAGCGTGCCGCCCGCGCCGAGGTAGGGCGCCGTCGAGCGCCCCAGCAGCACCCAGGCGCCTCCGCCGCCCGAATAGCCGCTTCCGGAATAGCCGGGAAAGCCGACGATCACGTCGCTGTAACCATCGCCGTTCACGTCCCCGGTGGTGGCGACGCTGTATCCGGTGAGCGAGCCGACGGTGATGCCGGTGAAGTCGTAGTAGCCGGTCACCGGCGGCGATGAGCTGCCGCTGCCGAGCATGAGGATGAACTCGCCCTGTCCGGCGGGGCCGCCATGCGGCACGCCGATCAGGACGTCGCTGTAGCCGTCGCCGTTCACGTCGCCGGCGGTGGATACGCTGTAGCCGAACTGCGCGTTGAGATAGCTGCCGTCCCCGCTCCAGTCGGAGTTGGAAGTGGTTCCGGTCGTGAACGTGGTGCCGAAGCCGGAGCGGCCGAGCCAGATTCGAACCACGCCCTCGTTCGACAGGCCCTCGTTGGGCGTCCCAACCAGGATGTCGGCCAGGCCGTCGCCGTTGAGGTCCCCGGCGGTCGCGATCGAGGGATGGAGCGTGGCGCCGGGCGCCTGGAAGCTCCAATCGGCCGTGACCGAATTCTTCGCCTTCTTGAAGCCGGCGTGGTCGCCAAGGAACAGGAATACGTAGCCGTAACTGCCGCCGCCGGTCTCGCCCACCAGAAGGTCGTCGTAGCCGTCGCCATTCACGTCGCCCGCGCAGGCCACGGTCGTTCCAGCCTGAGCGGCTGGCGCCCCGGGATAGAAGGTCCACGACGGATTGGCCGGCAGGCCCGAGGACGAGCCGAAGTAGACGAACACCGCGCCGGCGTCGCCGCCGTTGTGGTCGTCGAACGGCGCGCCGATCACCACGTCGCTGTAACCATCGCCGTTCACGTCCCCGGCGGTCGAGACCGACCAGCCGAAATAGCCGTACGCGCCGGAGCGGCCGCCGTCGGACCAGGTCTCGCCGGTGGTGATGGGATCCACGGTGATCGGATATTGCACGCCGCGGTCGTCGAGTCGAATGTCGATGCGATGGTGGGCCAGCGCGAACGAGGCGGGGACCGGTCTTCCGCGCGAATCGGTTGCGCGCAGATCGCCGTAGAAGAGCCGCACTCGTCCGGTGCCGTCGGCAAACTCGATCTGACGCGGGTCGCGCCCCGAGAGCGCGCGGAGATCACCGGCGACCGCGAGCGAGACGATGGTCATCG
>DATKAB010000066.1 GCA_035498555.1 Candidatus Sulfotelmatobacter sp. | reverse complement strand
CTGGGCACGTTGAGCGCGGGACACCACGAGTCGAGCTGGGACGGGCTCGAGGATTCCGGTTCGAGAGCGCGGGCCGGCGTCTATTTCGTGGCACTCGAAGTCGAAGGCCGGCGGGCGGGGGAGCGGCAGGTGGCGATCGTTCGCTGAATCGTGCAGCGGATTCGCGCCCTCACCGGCTCCGGCGCGCAAGTAACCGTGGCGAAACCGCTGCCCGCGCGCGTATCCTGACTAGACCCCATTCCCCACCGCCCGCGTCGCGCGCGACCGGGAAGATCCCTCCGAGGTGTCGTTCATGCTCCCCCGCCGGATCCCAGTTCTGGCCGTGCTGCTGCTTGGCCTTGCTCCGCTCCGTGCGCTGGCCCAATGCCCCGACTGGATTCCCGGCCCGATGGACAATGGCACCGGAGCGATCGGCACCAACGGCCACATCTACGCGCTGACGGTCGCCGACGTCGACGGCGCGGGCCCGCTTCCACCGGTGCTGGTCGTGGGCGGCCTGTTCAGCGAGATCACCGGAGTGACCGCGATCAACATCGCCTATCTCGATCCCTCGACCGGGCAATGGCGTCCATTCACCTCGCTGCCCAACATCACCAGCGTTCGGGCGCTTTCGTCGTACAACGGCAACCTGGTCGCGGGCGGTGACGGGAACGGGATCAACATCAGCGGCGCCAATCTCTGGAACGGAACGCACTGGGTGGCCATGGATACCGACGGCTGCCGCGCCAACTTCACCAACGTGACGCCCAGCAACGTTCGCTGCTTCGGGTACGTCGGCAGCACTCTCTGCACCGGTGGAAACCTCACGGCGTGGAACACCGACACCACCAGCGTCACCTGCACCGGCCAGGGCGCGCACGGGCTTGCCGAATGGAACGGCAACTCGGAATGGGAGGAAGGCCCGATCACCATCGACGAAGTGTTCGCTATCAACCAATTCGGCGGCCAGCTGATCATCGGCGGCACTTTCAGCTCCTTCGAGTGCAGTTGCGCCCCCGGCGAGTACATCGCGGCGTGGAATGGCTCGAGTTGGGGCCAGATGGGCGGCGGGTTCAACGCCGAGGTCGACGCCATGACGCTGTTCAACGGCAACCTGGTCGTGGCGGGAGCGTTCACCTCGCAGGGCGCCTCCCACATTCCCATGAATCACATCGCCCAGTGGGATGGGAGCTGGCACTCGTTCGGCGTGGGCGTCGGCGACTCGGTCAAGTGTCTGGTCGTGTACGACGGGGAGTTGATCGCAGGAGGAACGTTCACCACTGCCGGTGGCTCGCCGGCCGCGCACATCGCGCGCTGGAATGGTTCGATCTGGCAACCGCTCGGCGGCGGCACCGACGGCACCGTACGGGCCATGGCGGTTTATGGAAGCGAGCTGATTGCGGGCGGGGATTTTTCCATTGCGGACGGCCAGCCGGTCAATGGACTCGCGCGCTGGAATGGGCTCGAATGGGCCGGGTTCGGAGGTGGCACCGCAACCAGCGTGTTGGCTATGACCCCCTATCTGGGACACGTGGTGGCCGGCGGCAATTTCCATCAGTCCACCAACAGCACCCAGGCCGCTCAGTTCATCACCGGCTGGGATGGCGTGACGCTCTCCCCGCTCGGGACTGGCATGGACGGCGCGGTGAGCGCGCTCAAGGCCTTCAAGTACTCAGGACTCACAGGCGCCAACGAGCTGGTCGCGGGGGGCACTTTCGCGCACGCCGGCGGCGTCGCCGCGAGCAACATCGCGCGCTGGGATCAGACCAACGTGGCGTTCCCACCGCCGGCGTGGGAAGCGATGGGCGCGGGCTTCACCGGGCAGGTGAACGCGATCGAGCGCTACAACAACAACACCTACGCGGGCGGCTCCTTCACCAACTCAGGCGGCACCACGGTCAACAACATCGCTCGCTGGAACGAGGGCAGTCAGCTCTGGGAAGCGCTCGGCACCGGCATGAACGGCCCGGTCTACGCGCTCAGAGTCTACAACGGGAATCTCTACGTCGGCGGCACGTTCACCACGGCCAATGGCGTCTCCACCGGCGGGCTCGCGCGATTCGACGGGACGAACTGGACCCAGGTGGGCGGAAATTTCGTCGGCAGCGTCTACGCCCTCGAGGTGCACAACGGTCAGCTGGTGATCGGCGGTGATTTCGCTGGCATCAACAGCTCGCCCGATCTCGCTCAATACAACGGCTCGATCTACTCGACGTTCGGAACCGGCGGCACCAACGGATTCATCCGCTCGCTGGTCTCGACTGGCCCGCGTCTCTACATCGGCGGCAGTTTCACCGGCGCCGGCAACGTCAGCGCCAATAACATCGCTTACTGGGATGGGGCCTGGCACGATGCCGGCGGCGGCACCAACGCCACCGTGTTCGCGCTGGCCGATTTCGGCGGCGAGATCCAGGCAGGCGGCACGTTCTCGGAAGTGAAGAACGCCATCCTCGCCGCGCCCACCTGGGCTCGGTACGCCGAAACCGGATTGCCGTGGTTCGCCTATCAACCCAATTCGCAGACCGTGAATCAGGGCGATGACGTCACGTTCGCGGCGCAAGCCGCCGACGGCTACGCGCCGCTCACCTTCCAGTGGTATCGGAATGGCATCGCGGTCCACGACGGCTCGGCGCTCGGCGGTTCGGTGATTGGTGGAACGGAAAGTCCGAGGCTCACGCTTCACGGTGTGACGCACTACGACGAGGGCAGCTATCAGCTCATCATGGCGAGCGACTGCGGCCCCGACACGAGCAGCCTCGCCGTGCTGGCCGTCAACTGGGCCGCCGGCGTCGCTCTCGGGGGCGGTGGCGCGACCTCGTTGCAGGCGCTCGGCCCCAATCCCAGTCGTGGCGAGGCGCGGCTCACGTTCTCGCTGGCGCGCGCGGGAGAAGTTCGCGTGAGTGTGCACGACGTATCGGGCCGGCGCGTGCGCGTGCTCGATCTCGGGACGCTCGCCGCCGGCGCGCACCAGTCGCGCTGGGATGGCCGCAGCGATTCGGGCGCCGAAGTCCAGGCCGGCGTCTACTTCGTGGGACTCGAGGTCGCGGGCCGCGAAGCGGGCTCGCGGCGGGTGGCGATCGTGCGTTGATTCGCGCGGCGCGGCCCGCGGCTACTTCGCGCCGAACCTCACCACCGTCCGGCAGCGCTCGTCGGGCATGCGCGCGACGATGCGCGTCGACGCCTGGCGGCGCCCGTAGGCCGGCGCGCATTCGGCCGGCTCCACGCGCCAGCCGGCGACGCCCTCGGCATCGATGCGGGCGGTCGAGCTCCCGATCGTGACCACCGCGCGGCCGCCCTGCACGCGCACGTCGGCGCGGGGCGCCAGCGCGAACACGATCTCGGGCGCCGGACCGGCGGTGTCGTCCTGGATCGCGAGCTCGCCGGGCGAAAACTGCACGCGCCGGAAATGGCGCTCGCCGCTCCACCACTCGCACCACCACCCCTCGCGATGCGCCACCACGCGCGCGCGGCGGCCCCAAAGGAACGGCCCGAGCATTTCGCTCTGGCTGCGGCCGCCGAAGCTGACGGTGCTGTGCGAGGGCGTGGCGCGCGTGACGACCCGGAGGCGCTCGTCATCGAAGTAGGCGAGTGTCCCCGGATCCACGATCAGATCGTCCCGCCCAAGCCGCAGCGTCAGTGACAACGCGTCGGCGTGCCCGTGTGCGGCGATCGTGCCGAGCCCGAGCGGGCCATGATCGAGCGTCGCGAAAGCCTCGCGGTGCCGCCACACGGTGACGCCCCCTTCGCGAAACGTGCGCGTGCCTTCGCTGGCCCGCGCGGCGGGCGGCGGACTCGCGCCGCACAACAGCGAGGCGAGCGCATTCGCGCCCTCGGCGAGCGCCGGCGCCCCGAGCCAGGCCGCGAGCGCGTTGCCGGCGAGATCCAGGCGGCTCTCCGCTTGATCGGCGAGCAGGACGCGCGCGTCGTCGTCGTCGCCGATCGGCGGGAGCGTGCCATCCGCCCGGCGCAGGGCGCGCGCGAACTCGAGCGAAAGCGCGAGCCGCTGTCGAATCGGCTCGCTCGCCTTGTGGCCCGCGCGTTCGGCGAGCAGCAGCGCGGGCAGGAGCAGTTCCCACACGAACGGCAGGTAGCGAAACGCCTGCTCGGCGGTGACGCCGTCGCCATGGATCTGCCGTTGCAGCTCGCGCTCGATCCCCTCCAGCCCCTCGCGCAGCAGTCGCGGGCCAGTCGCCAGGCCGGGGATTCCCGCCCCCGCCACCACCATGGCCGCGTACTCGGCGAGCAAATGATTGTTGGCGCTCGAGCCGATGCTGAGATGCGCGCGGCACCACAGCGCCTGCTGAGCCATGAAGGCGCGGGCCGCGGGCGAGTCGTCGCCGAGCAGTGCCAGCGTCCAGCCGATGGTCAGAACGCGAATCGCCATCTCGATCCCGCTGGTGTGATGGATGCCGCTCCCGAGCGGATTCCCGGCGATGAAGTCGGCGAGCCAGCGGCGCGCGCGCTCGGCATGGCGGGCGTCGCCGGTGAGCCGCGCGGCCAGCGCCAGCGATGGCAGCATCGTGAGACGCCCCGCTTCCCACACCGCCTTGGCGCTCGAGCCCTCGGGCGCGATTCGATAGTCGAGTGCGGCGCTCGGACCTTCCGGCCAGGCGATCTCGCTCAGCGGATCGACGTTCCAGCGCGGAGGATCCTCGAGCAGCACCTCGCGCGAGAACAGCGTCCAGCGCCCCTCGCTGAGGTGGTTCGCGGCGGCGAGGGTCCCCGCGCAGTCGGCCGCCGCAGGCAGATGCGCCACGGCATTCCACAGTTCACGCGCCGAGGCGGCGTCCACGTGCGAGTTGAGCAGGCGCCCGGCGGCCTCGCTCGCGGACCAGCGGCTCCAGGCCGGAGGAAGGAATCGATCGCGCGCGGCCGCACCGAGGCGGTGAGCCACTTCCTCCGGCGACATGGCCATCAGGCGGCGCAGCTTCCAACCCCGATCGGTCATCGGCTCCGGTTGGAAGGCGGAGGTCCGGCCTTCCCGGGGGCGCGTCTCAATGGATCACGACCACCCGCTGCAGGCGCGCGCCGTCCACCGTCGAAAGTCGCGCCAGATACACTCC
Organism: Candidatus Sulfotelmatobacter sp.; assembly: GCA_035498555.1. Classification (NCBI taxonomy): domain Bacteria; kingdom Pseudomonadati; phylum Acidobacteriota; class Terriglobia; order Terriglobales; family Candidatus Korobacteraceae; genus Candidatus Sulfotelmatobacter; species Candidatus Sulfotelmatobacter sp. The sequence continues at coordinate 11,027 of DATKAB010000066.1, read as the reverse complement.
CGGCGCGACGACCCGGCCCTGATCGTCGCGCAGATCCCAGCCCCTCACGTAGCGATTCGGGGTCAAGCGTTCGTCGGCCAGCAGCGCCACGCGCCGGCCTGCGATGTCCATCACCTCGAGTCGCGCGCGTCCGGCGCGCGGCAACGAGAACGAGAACACGGTGCGCCCCACGGCCGGATTCGGCGCGGGCGCCGAGAACTCGAGGCTCGCGTGCGCGATCGGCCCCACCGCCACCGTCGCCGGCTGCGCGGAGGGATCATAGATCTCAATCCTCAGCGAATCGAAATTGAAACCGTCGAACTCGGTGCCGCCATCGGAGACCGTGCGGAAGCGCAGACGCACCCGCGTCGCGGCCGGCGAGCAGAACGGCGTGAGATCCACGCGCTCGGTGCGCCAGTTGAAGCGCTGGCCTTCGTACACCGGCTGCCCCAGCGGCTGAGCGCCGCCGGAGATCCCGGCGACGGTGGCCCGGCCCGGGAGCGCGGTCCAGTTGACGCTGTCGAGGCTGGCCTCGACCATGGTGCCGTCGTAATGGGTCTCGAGTCCCCAGCGCGCATCCATTCGAATCCACGCGTGCGGGACCGCGCTCAGATCGAGGGAGCCCTTCATGGTGAACCGGCCGTTGTAGTTCGACGGGTAGACGCCCGAGGGGCTGTCGGCGAAGTACTTACTCGGATGGCGCGGGTCGTTGGAGACGATTCCCCACGCGCCGCCGATCAGCCAGCTGGTGAAATTGTTGGACGGGTCGTTGAGCAGCACCGTCGGCTGTCCCGCGGCCACCTCGACCGTGTCCCGGCAATAGAGTCCATCCGCGTCGCGGAACTCGACGCGGAAGCGCAGCAGCCGGCCCGGAGTCAACGTATCGGCTGTCCCGACCAGGAAGCTGCCGCCCGAGAACGCGTCGCCGCTCGCTCGCGAGCCGAGGGCCGGGTAGCTGAGCGCGCCGCTCAGCACTTCGGCGCCCGGATCGAGCGAAACGAGGGTGGCGTTGAGGCTCGCGCCGGTCGGGGCCAGGCCCAGGTTGCGAGCCCGAACCGTGACGTGCGCGTAGTTCCCGATCGGCATCGCGCCCTCGGTCACGTCGTAGCTCTGGGCGCGCACGTAGGGGCCGGCGATCGCCGCCGCCAGATAGCAGCCGCGCAAATTGTCCTGCGAGATCGGCACCATGCGCGAGGGCGGCGGCCAGAAGCCGTCGTTGCTGCTGCCGGCCTCGGGCGTCCAGGTGAACATCCTGGGCTTCAGAAGCGTGTCGCCATAACACCAGTCGTTGAACTCGCCGTTCACTTCGTAGAGCACGCGCGTCGACTGCCCGGCGTCGTAGCCATTGCCGAACGTGCCCTCGTCGTCCCACTCGTAGAACGCGCTCGAATCGGGCGCGGCGTTCACCTGATAGCCCCACGGGTGCAGGAAGAGATCGCTGAAGGTGTGGAACGAGATCGCGGATTTCGGCTGCAATCGCACGATCAGATCGCGCTGCGCCTGGGTCTCGGGCTCCGAGAACGCGCCGGGGCCTCGATAGATGTCGGAGCTGGGCGAGCTGCTCGAGCCCACCTCGTCGATCCCGAACTTGTACCCGTAGTTGCGGTTGAGATCCACGCCGTCGCCGGAATCGAACGTGTGATTGCCGTTGTTGTCGCGCGCGTTCTTGCGCCACATGCCGAAGGCGGTACCGCCGCTGGCGAGATAGGTGTTGTAGTTGATTTCGTAGCCGTCGGGATTGACCACCGGACAGATGTAGATCCTCCGATGATCGAGCAGATAGGTCTTCCAGGGATCGATGCCGTAGCCCGCGAGCAGGTCGTCCACGAAATAGAACAGCGCCTGCATGCCGCCCGGCTCGCGCGCGTGGGTCAGCGCGTTCAACAGCACGATCGGGCGCGAGTCGGGTCCGGTGACGCTCTTGCCCAGCATCAGACCCCAGATCGGCCGGCCCTGAACGCTCACGCCGATCGAGTCCACGGTGTCGGCGACCACGTCGTTGACGTCATCCGCCACCAGCTCGTCGAGCTTGGCTTTCACCTCGGCGTTGGTCCAGTAGCCGCCCATGCTGCCCGATCCGAACGGGGGAAGGGTCTCGAGGTGCTGCACGCCACCCGGGCGCGAGCGGCCGACGACTCGTATGCCCGCGGGGCGCGTCCCGGCGGCCAGCTCGCGCCGCGCGAGCGTGGCGGCCGTGCGTCCGGGATGCTCGTCGAGCAACTCGGCGCGGATGCCGCGGCTGGCGAGCGCCGCCTCATCCTGGGGCCAGGCGACGATCAGCGCTTCGCGCGAGCCGTGTACCTCGGCAATGTCGAGCCCGGCCGATTGAAGCGCCTCGAGCGTGACCGCGCCGCCGAGCGGCACCCGCAGCAGGCGCGGCTCGGGAAGAGGGTCGAAGACCGCGGCCCGGCTCGGCGCCACGACCACGACGACCGCGATCACGGCGGTGGCGAGCAGCAGGCGAATGAGCCGGGGGGAAAACGGCGAACGCGGCATGGGAGGGTCCTCGGAGCCTGGGCGCGGCAGATGAGACGCGCTCAAGTCTAGCACGCGGCCGCCGCGGGTCGCGCTGGGTCGGGCCGCTGTTTAGTGGTGCAGCGTCGCTTCGAGGAAGATCAGGATCGGCCTCGTGACCAGACCCGGCGTCAGCTCATGACCCGCGCCCGGGAAGAAGCTGGACTCGACCGCCACCCCGGCAGTCTTGAGCGCGTTCGCGTAGGCGTGAGCCTGATCGGCGGGGACGGTGGTGTCGTTCTCGCCGTGCAGAACGAGAATCGGCGTGTGGGTCGCGGCAATGCGCACGATCGGCGAGCGTTCCTTCCAGCCGGCGCTGTCCGATCCGGCCTCGGCCACGATCGCCTCGCGGAACCCCGGCATTTTGGTTCCACGATAGGTCGCCTGGAGATCGTAGATTCCGGACTGGGCGATCACGCAGCCGAGGTCGGATCGCTGCGCCGCCAGTCCGGCCGCCACCGTCGCCCCGCGCGAGATGCCCCAGGCCCCGAGGTGGAGCGAATCCACCCCCGGCGTGCGCTTCAGCCTGTCGAGCGCGGCGCCGGCCGCGGCCAGCGTGTGCGGGCCCATCAGATCCGCCGGCCCCTCGGATTGCCCGTAGCCGGGCATGCTCACCATCATCACGTGATATCCGCGATTCGAGAGCTGGATGGCGGTGCTGAAGAGCGCGCGCGCCTGCGAGCCCTCGCCGTGAACGAGCAGCACACCCGGTGAGCCATTGCCCTTGTTCGATTGGAAGAACACGGTCTCGACCTTCTTCCCATCCACGGTGAGGAACTCGGAGGGATGTTGTTCCGAGATCGGGCCAGGCTGAACCTCGAAGGTCGCGGTCGAGACGTACTTCACGCCGTCGCCGCGATGCGTGTAGAGGTGAAACGTGACCTTGCCGGTTTCGAACAGCGCCGGGGCGCCGTAGTTGAACGAAACACTGTCGCCCGCGCTGATCGCTCCGAAGGCCTGGGCCATGCCCGCGTAGGCGACCTCTTGCACGCGCCCGACCCCGGTCTCCCCGGGTCCCGTGTCTTCGTACCGACACCGGACGCTGTCCGAGTAGAGGCCGACATCGAGGGGGTTGAAGAAGCGAAGCCACGTGTTCCAGGTGAGCGATTCGCTGGCTCGCACCTGGTCGGGATCCGCGATCAGCCTCGGCTGAGGTCCGCTCGGCGCGGCCGGGGCCGAGGATCCGGCCGCAGGCTTCGATCCACTCTTCGGCGTCTTCTTCGCAAGCGATGGAGCGGGGGCGCCGGCGATCAGCAGCGCGGCGGCGAGCGAGGCGAGCGAGGCAAACCTGGGGCGCATCACGGGTCACGACCTCCGAGTGGACTGGGAGAGACGGCCGAGCATGCTAGCATGACTCGCACATCGTCGCGCCTTTCGCGTGCCCAACTCCGATCCATGAAGCTCGTCTGGCTGTTCGACATCGACGGCACCCTGCTGATGACCGAGGGCGCCGCCCGCGAGGCCTTCGAACGCGCGGTGGCCGAGCGCTTTCCCGGGCCCGATCCGCTCGGTGACGTGCCCTTCGCCGGTCGCGTCGAGCCGCTGATCCTGCGCGACATCCTGGCGCGTCACGGCGCGCGGTTCGACCTCGAGGACGAGGCGCGCTTCTGGAATTCGGTGTTCTCGCACATGCGGGTGGCGCTGCGTCCCGACCGGGGAACCCTGCTGCCCGGCGTCGCCGCCCTGCTGGACGCGGTGGATCGGGAAACGGACTGGGTGAGCGCGCTGCTCACCGGCAACATGACCCAGATGGCGCGCATCAAGCTGGCTCACTTCGGGCTCGGCGGGCGGTTCGCGTTCGGGGCGTTCGGCGAGGAGGCCGCGGATCGCGACGCGCTGGCCCGCGTGGCGGTCGCGCGCGCCGCCCGGCGCTACGGTGTGACACCGGCCCGTTGCGTGGTGGTCGGCGACACCGAGCACGACGTGGCATGCGCTCGCGCCGCAGGCGCCTGGGCGGTGGCGGTCGCCACCGGCGGGCGCGCGCGCGAGGCGCTCGCCGCCACTCGGCCCGATCTGCTGCTCGACGACCTGTCGGATCCGCGCGCCCTTCTGGAGTGGGCCCGCGCGCTCGAAGGATCGGGCCTCAGCGCCCGTTCGCGTCCAGCTTCCGTCGAGCCGCTTCCATGAGCGCCAGCGCGTCGTCGAGATGCTGCGCGACCGGCGCGCCCGGGAACTGGTCGAGCAGCGATTTCACCGGCCGGTAGAGCACCGGGAAGTCGCACGAGCGGAGCAGCGACAGGTCATTCAGGCTGTCGCCCATCGCCGCCACGGCGAAACCCGCGCTCTTGAAACCCGAGACGATCCGTTCCTTCTGACCCCGGATGCGGAGCTGAAAGCCCGAGATCAGCCCACTCGAATCCACCGCGAATTGGTTGGCGAACAGGTTGACGTTGCCGAGCCGGCCGGCGAGCGGATCGCTGAACTCGTGGAACGTGTCGGAGATGACGATGACATTGCCGATGGCGCGCAGGCGCTCGATGAACTCGCGGGCACCGAGATAGGGCTGGACCTCGTGCGCGATCCGCTGCAGCTCGCGCAGCGTGAGGCCGGCGGCGCGCGCGGCCGAGACCCGCCGGCGCATCAGCTCCTCGAAGTCGCCGAGATCGCGGGTGGTGAGCGAGAAATCCGGCACGCGAAAGGTCTCTCCGAGCAGGGGCCAGATCTCGGGAGCCAGCACGCCTTCCAGGTCGAGGGCGAAGATCACGAGCCGTCGAGCGTAGCATCCGGGCGGGCCCGTCGGGCTGGAGGTCGGCTCTGACCCGAACATTATTCGCTTGCCTTTGCGAATTGACGAAAGTATTATGTCCACATGTCGATGAGAGTGAATGCGACCATGCATCTCGACCAGCGGGACCACGAGATCCTGGCCCTGGTCCAGCGGGACGCCAAGATGCCGCAGGCGGAGATCGGCCGGCGCGTCGGGCTCTCGACCGCCTCGGTCAACGAGCGATTGAGGAAGCTGGAGCAGGCCGGGGTGATCCGCCGATATACGGCTCTGGTGGACCCGCAGGCGGTGGGCGCGTCGCTGGTGGCCTTCATCGAGGTGTCGATCGAGCACCCGCGCTTCGAGCCACCGTTGATCGAGCACGTACGCGCGCTCGAAGCCGTGCAGGAGTGCCATCACATCACCGGCGATTTCTCGCTGCTGCTCAAGGTGCGCGTGCGAGACATGCTGGCATTGCGCGAGTTGCTGCTCAGCCAGCTCAACGCGCGGGAGGGCGTGCGCCAGACGCGCACCATCATGGTGCTCGAGAGCGTGAAGGAGGACCCGACCGTGGTGACCGCAGCGAAGGGAGGAGTCGCGTGAAGCCGCAGGTGACGACCGCACGGCACATCCTGCCGGCCGAGGTGCACGCCACGATCGCCCGGCACATGCTCGCCGACGGCTACGACATCGTGCTCGACCTCGAGAAGTCGAAGGGCCGCCGGCTCTACGATTCGCGCAGCGGTCGCACGCTGCTCGACATGTTCTCCTTCTTTGCGACGCTGCCGATCGGCCTCAATCACCCCGGCATGAAGCAGCCCGAGTTTCTCTCGCGTCTGACCCGCGCGGCGCTCGCCAATCCCGCCAACTCCGACATCTACACCGTCGAGATGGCGGAATTCGTCGAAACTTTCGGCCGGCTCGCGATGCCCGATTACCTGCCGCACCTGTTCCTGATCTCGGGCGGCACGCTGGGCGTCGAAAACGCGATCAAGGCGGCCATGGACTGGAAGGTGCGCCACAACTTCCGCAAGGGCTACGCCCAGGAAAAGGGCACGCAGGTGCTGCACTTCCAGCAGGCATTCCATGGCCGTTCCGGCTACGCCCTGTCGCTCACCAACACCGCCGATCCGCGCAAGTACCAGTACTTCGCGCATTTCGACTGGCCGCGCGTGTCGAGCCCCGGCCTGCGCTTCCCGGCCAACGAGCAGGAGCTGACCCGCGTCAAGCGCGCCGAGAACGAATCGCTGGATCAGATCAAGAACGCGTTCGCGAGCCGCCGCGACGAGATCTGCTGCGTGCTGATCGAGCCGATCCAGGCCGAGGGCGGCGACCACCACTTCCGCCCCGAGTTCCTGCGCGCGCTGCGCGACGTCGCGCACGAGAACGACGCGCTGTTGATCTTCGACGAAGTGCAGACCGGCATGGGGCTCACCGGCCGGATGTGGGCGCATCAACACTGGGACGTGCGCCCCGACCTGCTGGCGTTCGGCAAGAAGGTGCAGGTGTGCGGCATGATGGCGGGCGGGAGGATCGACGAGGAGCCCGACAACGTGTTCCACATCTCGAGCCGGATCAACTCGACGTGGGGTGGAAGCCTGGCCGACATGGTGCGCTGCCAGCGCTACCTCGAGATCATGGACGAGGAGCGGCTGATCGAGAACGCCGCCACCGTCGGGGCGCATCTCAAGAGCGGCCTGGAAACGCTGGCCGCCGAGCGCCCCGAGCTGACCGGCAATCCGCGCGGCAAGGGCCTGATGTGCGCGCTGGATTTCCGCGACACGACCTTGCGCGACTCGGTGGCCGATCGCTGCTTCGAGCTGGGCATGATGATCCTGCCCTGCGGCCACACCGGCCTCCGCTTCCGCCCGCCCCTCGACGTCATCGGCGCCGAAGTGGACGAAGCACTCGGCATCCTGCGCCGCGCGCTCGACAAGGCCGCCACCCGAGCGGCATGAGCGCGATGTCCGGCGCACCGCCGATCGTCTCGACCGTGGTGCCGCGGCTCGCGTTGCTCGAGCGAACGCCGGACATCGTCGCGGCGCTGGTCTCCGACCTGGACGACGCATCGGTGAGCTGGAAACCATCGCCGGATCGCTGGTGCGTTCAGGAAGTGGTCGGGCATCTCGCCGACATCGAACCGCGCGGATTCCGCGGGCGGGTGGAGATGATTCTCGCTCAGGATCGGCCGACGGTGCCGGCGGTGGATCCCGAGCAGCTCGCCGCGGGCGGTCGCTATCTCCTGCGCTCGCTGGCGGACTGGCTCGCGGATTTTCGCCGCGAGCGCGCGCTCAGTCTCGAGGTGCTGCGTGGGGTTCTCGCCGAAGACCTCGACCGCCCGGCGGTTCATGGCGGCCTCGGTCCCTTCAAGCTTTCGGATCTCCTGCACGAGTGGCCGCTGCACGATCTCGGTCACACTCGCCAGATCGCGGAATTGATGCGAGCGCAGCTCCACCCGCACATCGGCCCATGGCGGGAGATGTACAAAGTCAATCCCTAGCCGGCCTTCCGCCGCGTGCGCCTCAAGTCCGCGAGGCTTCCTTCCGACAACTCTGCGTTGAGGGCTGACCAGGGAGGAGTCGTGGCCGGATCATCCGAAATGCCGTCGCTTTCGCCCCGCGAAGAGCTCGCGGCCAAGGCGCTCCACCGGATGCTCGCCGGACGCGTCCATGCGCTGCTCGAGCACGCCTCGCCCGAAACGCGCGCGAGTGACGCTCCGGCCATCATGAAGTCGCTGCTGGCCGCCGACGAGACCGTGATCCGCCAGCCCCCGGCCGCCGCCCAGGAAGCGCTGGCGATGGCGCGCAACCCCAACTGCAGCACCGAACAAGTGGTGCGGCTGTTCGAGCGCGACCCGGCGCTCACCCAGGCGTTGCTCGCGCGCGCGAACGCGGCCTTCTATCGGGTGGGCAGCGAGCCATGCAGCTCGATCCGGCAGGCCGTGCAGCGGATCGGCGCGCGAGGCGTCGAGTCGGTGGTCACGGCGAGCCTGGTCGAGACCATGCTCTGCAAGCCCGGTAACGCCTATCAGAGGATGCTCGACGACTACTGGGGACACATGACGCGCACCGCGCCGATCGCTCGTGAGCTGGCGCTGGCGTTCATGGCCGAGCCCGAGTCGGCGTTCACGCTCGGGCTGTTGCACGACGTCGGCAAGCTCGTGATCCTCGATCATCTTTCGCAGCTGCGAAAGAAGCAGAATCGTGAGGCGAAAGTGCCGCCGGCGACCCTGCAGGGGATGATCGATCGCCTGCACGAGCCGATCGGAGGCATTGCGCTCTTGCGCTGGAAGCTGGGCGAGGAGGCGGCGACCGCCGTCGGCAATCACCAGCGAACGCCGCCGCCGGTCGAGCTGGACATGCTCGGCGAGCTGCTCTACGTCGCCAATCACGCGGAGCACGTGTTGCGCCGCCACGGCGAGATCGATTTCCGCCAGCTGATGCGCGACGGCGAGCTGACCGTGGACCCGGCCTCGCTCCACGAGCGCCTGGAAAAGGGCGTGGGCGCGCCGGTCTCGCCGCTGCGGCGGGATGGCGAGGGCGCCGGAGAGGGGCCGGCGGCGGCAGCCTGAGGCGCGAGCGGCTATAGTTCGCCGCCTCCATGAACGCCGCTCGCCCGAAGTTTCGCGACTCCGCCGCCGTGGTGTTGATTCGCGGCGAAGGCGCTTCGCTCGAAGTGTTCTGGGTGCTGCGCGGCGACGCGGTGCCCTACATGCCCGGCTTCCGCGCATTTCCGGGCGGCAAGGTGGACGCGCAGGATCTCGAACTCACGCTTTCGGGCGCCGAGAGCGACTTCGACCGCGCGGCGCGCGCCTGCGCGATCCGCGAGGCGTTCGAAGAGACCGGCGTCCTGCTCGGACTCGAATCCGGCGGTGCCCTGGGTTCTGACGAATTCTTGCATCTCGAGATCGATCGCACCGAGCTGCTCGATGGGCGTGTCACCTTTCCGGAACTCGCCCGCCGGCGCGGCTGGAAGTTCCACGCCGGCGCACTCTCGCCCGCCGGCCGCTGGACCACGCCGCCGTTCGCGAGCGCCCGCTTCGATACCTGCTTCTTCCTCGCGCACCTGCCCAGCGGCCAAGAGCCCAACGTGCGTCCCGGTGAGCTCTCGAGTGGCGAGTGGGTGCGGCCTCTGGATGGACTCGATCGCTTCCGCCACGGCGAAGAAGTATTCGCGGCGCCGATCCTCTGGACGCTGATCGCGCTCGCCGAAGGCGACGAGCGCCTGTCCGAGAAACTGGTCGCCGCCCCCGAGCGTTCGCGCCAGCCGGTGCGGCGGATCGAGCTGTCGTGGGGCATCGTGCTCCACGCCATGCCCACGCGGCCGTTGCCGCCGGCCACCCACACCAACGCCTATCTGATCGGCGAGAAGGAAGTCGCACTGCTCGATCCCGGCAGCGGCGACCCGGCCGCGCTCGAGGAGCTGTGCGCACTGATCGATCATCTGGCGAGCGAGGGGCGCAAGCTCAAGTTGATCGTGCTGAGCCACCACCATCCCGATCATGTCGGCGGGGTGGATGCGGTCCGGGCCCGCTATCGCGTACCGGTCGCCGCGCATCCCGAATGCGGCAAACACGTGCGCCTCGACGTCGCGCTCGCCGATGGCGAGAAAATCCCGCTCGCGCCGGGGCTGCGCTCGTGGGATCTGCGCGTCGTCCATACGCCCGGCCACACGCGCGATCATGTTTGTCTGTTTCATGAGCCCAGCGGCTCGCTGTTCTGCGGAGACCACGTGGCCGGCTCGGGGACGGTGGTCATCGACCCGCCCGACGGCGACATGCGCGCCTACCTCGATTCGCTGGACGAGCTGGTCGCGCTGTCGCCGAAGATTCTCTACCCCGCGCACGGTTCGCCTCAGGGCGGCGCCGAGCGCCGGTTGCGCGCGCTGATGAGCCACCGCATGGAGCGCGAGAAGAAGGTCGTGGCGGCGCTGAGCGATTCTCCGCAAACTCTCGCGGACCTCCTCCCCGCGGTCTACGCCGATACCCCGAGAGATCTCTGGAAGTTCGCCGAGCGCTCGATGCTCGCGCATCTGCTGAAGCTCGAGGCCGACGGCCGCGCTCGTCGCGAGGGCGAGCGCTGGCGGAGCGCTTGAGCTTCGGACTTCCGGTCGCAGCGCTGGCCGCCGCGCTGTTCGGCTGCGCCGATTTCCTGGGGGGCCTGGCCTCGCGCCGCGCTTCGGCGCTCACGGTGACGCTGATGGTAAGCGTGATCGGCGCGCTGCCGGTGTGGGCCCTGTCGCCGTGGATCCATGGCAGTCCCACGCCGGTCGAGATGCTGTGGGGCGCGCTGGCGGGCGTGGCCGGCGCGACCGGCGTTACCGGCCTCTACTACGTGCTGGCGCGCGGGCCGGTGGGGGTGGTGGCGCCGGTGGTCGCGGTGTGCGGCGTGGCGGTTCCCGTGATGGCGGGGTTCGCGTTGGGGGAGCGGCCGACGACCGCGGCCCTGATCGGCATCGCGCTCGCGGTGCCGGCGGTGATGCTGATCAGCTCGAGCGCGAGCGAGGCGGGCGCAACGGCGCCGCGGCGCGCCGCGCGCCCGGTGATCGTGCTGGCCGTGCTCTCGGGAATCGGACTCGGCGCGTTCCTGGTCTGCATCGCACGCATCGGCGAGTCGGCCGGATTGATGCCGCTGATCGCCGCGCGCGCCGCGGGATCCGTGGTGGCGCTGGTGGGGCTCGCGCTGCGGCGCGAGCCACCGCGCCTGCCGCCTGGATCGCGGGCGCCGGCGATCGCCGGCTCGCTGGTGGACGGCACCGCCAACGTGCTCTATCTGCTGGTGGTGCGCTCGCACGCCGTGAGCATCGTCGGCACCATCGTGTCGCTGGGGCC
>DATKAB010000065.1 GCA_035498555.1 Candidatus Sulfotelmatobacter sp. | reverse complement strand
CGTCCGCGCAACGCTCGCGCACGCCGATCGGCCGCGCTGGCGCCGGCGCAAGGAAGCGCGCCCCGCCGAGCTGCTCGACGCGGCGCTCGAAGTTTTCGTGGAACGGGGCTACGCCGCGACGCGTCTCGAGGATGTCGCGCGCCGCGCCGGCATCACCAAGGGCGCGATGTACCACTACTTCGAGAACAAGGAGTCGCTCTTCAAGGCGATGGTCCGCGCCAAGGTGGTCGAGAACATCGCCGCGATCGAGCAGATCGTGCAGGAGTTCCAGGGCAGCGCGCGCGACATGCTGTTGCTGCTCATGACGCGCTGGTGGGACCGGGTGGTGGAAGGGCCGACCAGCGGCATCGCCAAGCTGATGATGAGCGAGGCCGGCAGCTTCCCGGAGCTGGCCGCGTTCTATTACGAGGAAGTCATGCAGCGCAACATCAAGCTGTTCGAGCACGCGATGAAGCTCGGCATGGCGCGCGGCGAATTTCGCCGGCTCGATCCGTCGCTCGCGGTGCGGCTGAGTATCGCGCCGATGCTCACGGCCGCGCTGTGGAAGCACAGCTTCGCCACCTGTGTACAGGAGGCGTCGTTCGACCCGCGTCGCTATTTCGAAGCGCACATCGAAATCTTCCTGAATGGCCTGCTCTCAACCGAAAGTCCGCGAGGCCCCTCATGAAACTTCGTCGCGCCCCAGACCCCGCGACTCTGTGGTTTCTCCTGGCATTCGCGGTGAGCGCCGCGCCGGCGGCTCTCGCCCAAGACGCGGCGGCACCCGACACCGCCACGCGGCTGTCGCTGGCCGACGCGGTGCGCGCGGCCGCCAGCGGCACCCCGGCGGTGCAGATCGCGCAGCTCCACGTCGATCAGGCGAAGGCGCGGATCGGCGAGGCACGCGGCGCATACCTGCCGGGCATCAGCGGCACGGCGTCGGATTTCAATCGCACCTTCAGCCTCAAGGCCCAGGGCATCACCTTCCCCTCGATCCCGGGGTCACCCTTGATTCCCGATCCGATCGGACCGGTCGGCCAGTTCGATGCGCGCGTTCACGCCAGCCAGGCGATCGTGGACATCGCCGCGATTCAGAAAGTGAAATCGGCCGATCAGGGCGAGCGTCAGTCGCAGGCCAATCGTGGCACCACCTCCGAGACGGCCGCGCAGAGCACCGCGCTGGCCTATCTGCGCGCGGTGCGCGCGCAGGAGCTGGTGTCCGCCCGCCAGGCCGACCTGCAGATCGCCAGCGACCTGCTCGACCTCGCCAACGCCCAGCAGGCGGCCGGCACCGCGCCCAGCATCGACGCGACGCGCGCCCGCTCGCAGATGGCGGTCTCGCGCAGCCAGCTGATCCTGGCGCGCAATCTCGCCGACCAGTCGCAGATCGACCTGGCGCGGTCGCTCGGGCTCGATCCCGGCACCCGTTTCGTGCTCACCGACACCCTCGGCAGCCAGTCGGCGATGTCGGACGCGCCCGAGGAGCCGCAGACCGCGGTGGGCACGGCACTCGAGCGCCGAAGCGAGCTGATGGCCGAGCGCGCGGCGCAGTCCAAGGCCAGGTACGACGCCTCGGCGATCTCGAGCGAGCGGATTCCACGGCTCGAGGCGCTCGGCGACTGGGGACTGAGCGGCCAGCACGCTTACGACGGCGTCACCACCTACGAGTACGGGCTGGCGCTGACCTGGCCGCTGATCGACGGCGGGCGCCGCGAGTCGCGCATCAGCGAGCAGCGTTCGGTGCTGCGTGAGTCGCAGGTGCGCGAGAAGGATCTCCGCGATCAGATCGCCGCCGACGTGCGTGGCGCGCTGCTCGACATCGCCTCGGGCCGCGAGCAGCAGCAGGTGGCTTCCGAGCGGTTGTCGCTGGCCGGCGAGGAGCTGGCGCAGGCGCGCGAGCGATTCGTGAATGGAGTAGCCGGAAACATTGAAGTCATCGATGCGCAGTCCTCGCTGATCCGGGCTCGCGACGTCGACATCGAGGCGCGCTTCGCGGTCGCAGCGGCGCGCGTGGCCCTGGCGCGGGCGGTGGGCGTGGCCCGCACGCTCCGCTGAGCGGACGAGAAGGAGACATCGGATGAGCACGGCACACGCTGAACGCAGGGATCTCGATCGCACCGAGCCTGCGACCCAGACACGCGGCGCCGCGAATCGCGAGCCGGCGGAAGACGGCGCCGACGAGGGCGCGCGCGGCGCGAGCTCTGCGGCGCGCGAGGCCGCGCCCCGGAAGAAGCCGCCGGTTGGACTCATCATCCTGGCGGTGGTGTTCGTCGGACTCGGCACCCTGGGAGTCAACCGGTATCTCTACGGCCTGTCGCACGTCTCGACCGACAACGCGCAGGTCGAGGGCTACGTGGTGCCGGTGCTGGCCCGCGTGACCGGCTACGTCACCGGCATTCATGCCGTCGAGAACCAGCCGGTTCACGCCGGCGACGTGCTGGTGGAGCTGGACGATCGCGACTTCCGCGCCAGGCTGGCGCAGTCGGAAGCCGACCTGGCCGCGGCGCGCGCCACCGCCGGCGGCAAGGGCCTGAATGGCCAGGCAGGGGCGCAGGTGGCGGCCGCCGAGGCCGCGGTCGCGCAGGCGAAGGCCAATGACGATCGCGCGCATTCCGATCTCGATCGCTACCGCACGCTGGCGCCGCGCGGCGTGGTGAGCAAGCAGCAGCTCGACGCCGCCGAAGCCGGGGCGCTCGCCGCCGACGCCGAATTGAACGCCGCGCAGAAGCAGGTGGAGGCGGCCAAGGCCGCGCTGACCGGCGCCGACGCCCGGCTGCTCGCGGCGATGGCCTCGCGCGATCAGGCCGAGCTCAATCTGTCCTACACGCGCGTCACCGCCCCGATCTCGGGCGTGGTGAGTCGCAAGACCATCGAGATCGGCCAGCTCGTCCAGTCCGGACAGCCGACCATGAGTGTGGTGCCGCTCGACGACGTGTGGGTGGTGGCGAACCTCAAGGAGACCGAGGTGCGCAACGTGGTGCCCGACGACAAGGCGATCATCGAAGTGGATTCGTATCCGGGGAAGAAGTTCACCGGGCACGTCGAATCCCTGAGTCCCGCGACCGGCGCCAAGTTCTCGCTGCTGCCGCCCGACAACGCCACCGGCAACTTCACCAAGGTGGTGCAGCGGATTCCGGTGCGCATCCGGCTCGACGGCCCGATCGATCCCGCTCGTCCGCTGCGTCCGGGCATGAGCGTCACCGCCACCGTCGTCACGAAGTAAGCAGCGATGGCGGCAACCACTCTGCCGGCGGCCGGATCGCACAACGGAGCGCCGGTGCACGCCGCTCGAACGGCCTGGTTCGATCCGGCGCGCGCCGACCTCGAGTCCTACCGCAATCGCTGGATCATCGCGATCACGGTGACGCTGGCGTCGGTGCTCGAACTGCTCGACACCAGCATCGTCAACGTGGCGATCCCGCACATGATGGGCACGCTGGGCGCCACGCTCGACGAGATCGCGTGGGTCTCGACCGGCTACATCGTCGCCAACGTGATCGTGCTGCCGATCACCGGCTGGCTCTCGGCCTACTTCGGCCGGCGCCGCTACTTCGCCGCCTCGATCGCGCTGTTCACGCTCGCTTCGTTCTTCTGCGGCAACTCTCACACGCTGTCGGAGCTGGTGTTCTGGCGGATCGTCCAGGGCATGGGCGGCGGCGCGCTGCTCTCGACCGCACAGGCCGTGCTCTACGAGGTCTTCCCGCGCGAGGAGTACGGCGCGGCGATGGCGATCTTCGGGGTCGGCGTGATGGTGGGGCCGACGCTCGGGCCGACGCTCGGCGGCTGGATCACCGACGCGCTGGCCTGGCCCTGGATCTTCTACATCAACATCCCGTTCGGCGCGGTGGCGCTGGCGCTCACGCTCACCTACCTCCGGAACTCGCGCTTCCAGGTGCGCTCGACCCGGGTGGACTGGCCGGGCCTGCTGCTGCTGGCCGTCGGGATCGGTGCGCTCCAGACCATGCTCGAGCGCGGCGAACGGCTCGACTGGTTCCAGTCGCGCCAGATCGTGGGGCTGGCGCTGCTGAGCGCCGGATCGCTGGCGACGCTCGTCTGGCACGAGCTGCGCACGCCGCATCCGGTGATCGACCTGCGGATCATGGCCAATCGCACCTTCGCCTCGGGTGTCGCGATCGGCGGCGTGCTGGGAATCTGCCTCTACGCCACCGTTTTCGTGCTGCCGGTCTACCTCCAGACCGTGCTCGGCTTCACCGCCAATCAGACCGGCATGGTGATCCTGCCCGGCGCGCTGGCCAGCGCGCTCACCATGGGCATCATGGCGCGGCGCCTCGGCCGCTTCGATCCACGCATCACCATTTCGATGGGCGCGCTGCTCTTCATGCTGGCGATGTGGCAGTGGTCGCAGTTCACCACCCTGAGCGGCCAGCGCAATTTCTTCTGGCCACTGATCGTGCGCGGCGTGGGGCTCGGGCTGGTGTTCGTGCCGCTCACCAATCTCGCCCTGTCCCAGCTGCCGATGAACAAGATTCCCGCCGCCACCGGCCTGTTCAATCTCATGCGCCAGCTGGGCGGCAGCGTCGGCATCGCGGTGTCGGCGACCCTGCTGCCGCGCTTCGCCGCGCAGAACCGCGCGCTGCTGGTCGAGCACGTGAGTCGCTACGAGCCCGCCGCGCGCGATCGGATCGCCGCGCTCGCCAGCCTGTTCATGGCGCGCGGCGCTTCGGCGGGTGGCGCGGAATCGCGCGCACTGGCGGTGGTGGAACGACAGGTCGACCGTCAGGCGATGATGCTGTCGTTCGAGCACATCTTCATTCTGTTCGGCTGTGCCTTCCTGATCGCGTTACCGCTGCTGCTCTTCATGCAGTACCGGCGGGGCGCGGCGCCCGGGACCTCGACCGCGCACTGACCTGGCCCTGAGAGCGCGAGCCGCTCGTCACCAGGCCGAGGCGCCGGGCGTCCCGATGCGCTAGTCTCTGGCCCCGGTCCGGCCGAACGAGGTGCGACGCCCATGAAATCCGACGGTCTCAACATCCTGGCGCTGGTGCTGGCGGTGCTGCTGCTCGGCGCCGGCGGCCCGTGGCTGATGCGCGAGCTGCGCACGCTGCCGCGCCCCATCAATCTGGCCGCGCGGGCCGACAGCCGGATCGTCACGCTCGAGGTTGGGGGCATGACCTGCCAGGGCTGTGCGAGCGCGGTGATGGCCCAGCTGAATGAGGTCCACGGAGTGCGCGCGGCGGACGTTCGTGTCCGGGAGAAACGGGCCTACGTGGTCTGCGACCCCGGTGTCGCCGACACCGCGCTGACCGCGGCGGTCCAGCGCGCCGGGCCGGGATTCCTGGCCGCGGTCGCCCGCCGCTAGCCTCGGTCCAGCCTCCGCCCATCCCCGGATTCCGCCCGCGAGCCGCGCCATTACGGTCTGGGGACGGGGCGCGGGGCGTGTTACAATGACGCGACATCGTTCGGCTCACGTCCTCCGGCCTCCACCCCCCAGCGGCCGCAACCTCGTCTTGAAGTCCGGAGTCTCTCCATGCGTCGAGTCACGCTCGCGCTTGCTCTGATTGCTCTCGCCGCCGGACTCTCCGCCGCACCGAAGCATCTCCAGTCGCGGCCGATGGACGCGCCCGACTTCGTCCACTTCGAATCGCCCCACGTTCACCCCGCCTGTCTCACGCCTTCGCACGACCGGCTGCTGGTGGTGAACACGCCCGACAATCGCCTGTCGGTGTTCGATCTCACCGGCGACACGCCCGCGCGCGTCGCCGAGATCTTCGTGGGGCTGGAGCCGGTGTCGGTGGCGGCCCTCGACGACAGCATCGCCTGGGTGGTGAACCAGCTCTCCGACGACGTGAGCATCGTCAATCTCACCACCATGAACGTGCAGGCGACCCTGCGCGTCGGGGATGAACCCGGCGACGTGGTGTTCGCCGGCACGCCGACCCGCGCATACGTGAGCGTGTCGCAGGAAGACGTGGTCAAGGTCTATGACCCGTCGAATCTCTCCACCGCGCCCAACGTGATCGACGCGCAGGGCCACCTGCCCAGGGCGCTGGCGCGGACCGCCGACGGCAGCCGCGTCTACGTGGCACTGTTCGGCTCGGGCAATCACACCACGATTCTCGGGCCCAACAAGCTGCCGCCCGATTCGATGCCGCCCGACTACGACATGCCGCCCGATGGCGGCCTTCCTCCGGCGCCGCCGACCGGGATCGTGGTCCAGTACCAGAGCACCGGCTGGTACGACATGTACGGCGATCTCTGGAACTCGCACGTGAAGTACACGGTGCGCGAAGTGGACGTGGTCGAGCTGAACACCGCGAGCCAGACCATCTCGCGCACCTTCGGCGGCAACAACAGCACGGTGATGTCGCTGGCGGTGAGCCCGACCGACTCGCGCATCCTCTACGCCGGCACCGAAGGCCGGAACGTGCTGCGCTACGAGCCGCGCATCACCGGCTACACCGTCGAGACCAACCTCGGCGTGGTGAACTTCGGAACCGGCAACGTGGTGCAGAGAAAGCTCAACCCGCACATCGATTTCGACACCACGCCGGGAACCCAGGCCGAGGCCGATTCGGCGCTCGGCATCCCGAGCGCGATCGGCTTCTCGAGCAGCGGGCTGCGGGCCTATGTCGCCGCATTCGCCGACAACAAGATCGGCGTGCTGAATCCGGCCGGTGGTGCCGCCAGCACGGTGCTCGCGCGCGTGGGTTGCGTGGCCGGGCCGAGCGGCGTGGTGGTGGACGACGCCCGCAATCGGCTGTACGTGGTGGGGCGCTTCCACAACCAGCTGCAGACGCTCTCGACCACCGACTTCAGCTCGCTCGACGTGAGCGGCATCGGCTTCGACCCGACGCCCGACGCGATCGTGAACGGACGCCGCGTGTTCTACGGCGGCTACACTTCATCGCACGGCGAGCAGGCCTGTGCGAGCTGCCATATCTTCGGCGACACCGACGATCTGGGCTGGGATCTCGGCGATCCGTTCGGCGCCTTCATTCCGCCGCCGGTTCCGAATCCGCTCGGGCTGTCGGGAACGCACCCGCTGAAAGGGCCGCTCGTCACCCAGTCGCTGCGCGGGCTCGCCAATACCGCGCCGTTCCACTGGCGGGGCGATCGCGCCAACTTCCAGGCGTTCAGCGGGGCGATCGTGAGTTTGATGGGGCGTGCGGCGCCGCTGCCCGACAGCGAGTTCGCAGCCATGGGTGACTTCGCGATGGCGCTCACCTACCCGCCCAATCCACACGAAAATCTCGATCGCACGTTGCCCGACGCGCCGCCCGGACAGGGAAGCGCTCAGCGCGGCGCCACGTTCTTCTTCAACACTCCGGTGGACGGCTCCAATACCTGCGCCGACTGCCACACCGCCGCCAACTTCGGGCCCGGCACGAACCGGCAGATGGTGGCGGGCGCGCACGTGGCATCGTCGCAGGACCTGAAGGTGCCGCAGCTTCGCAATCTCTACACCAAGTCCGGATTCCTCGATCAGGCGGGCGCGGTCGACAAGAAGGGCTTCGG
>DATKAB010000064.1 GCA_035498555.1 Candidatus Sulfotelmatobacter sp. | reverse complement strand
GATGCAGTCGAACACCGCGTTCTCGACGTGCTTCACCATCGAGGTCAGCACCACGCCGGGCGCCGAGTCGTACTGGTCGGAATCCACGCCGATCGCGAGCTTCTTCAGCTCGCGTCCGGCCTCGAACACGCCGAGTCCGGTCGAGCCCGAGGCGTGATAGATGATGTCGGCGCCCTGGTGGTATTCGGCGAGAGCCAGCTCTTTACCCTTGGTGGGATCCTTGAACGCGGTGCCGGTGGTGCCCGCGTACTTCACGATCACCTTGTCGTCGGGGCGCACCGCCTTCACGCCGGCCTTGTATCCGGCCTCGAATTTCTTGATCAGCGGAATCTCCATGCCGCCGACGAACCCTAGCGTCGTCGACTTCGAGATCAGCGCCGCCAGCGCTCCTACCAGGAACGAGCCTTCTTCCTCCTTGAACTTGAGCGCCACCAGGTTGGGCGGCAGCGATTCGCCCTCCTTCACCGTGTAGTCCACGCACGCGAAATGGACTTTCGGAAATTCCTGCGCGAGCGCCTTGATGTCGTCGGAGAACAGGAATCCGACGCCGAACACCAGCTGTGATCCGCCGGCCGCGAGCTGGCGCATCTGCGATTCGCGATCGGCGCCCTCGCTGGTCTCGAGGGTCTGGTACTCGATGCCCAGCTCCTGGCGCGCGCGCTCGAGTCCCGCATAGGCCGCGTCGTTGAATGACTTGTCGCCGCGTCCGCCGAGGTCGAACACCAGGCCGACCTTGAATTTCGGCCCGGCGCCGGCGGCCGGCGAGCCATTCGAGGGCGATTCGGCTTTCTTAGCGCAGCCGGCGACGAGCGCGAGCGCCAGCACGATGCCGGCGACGCGAGGCACGGAGCGGAGCATGCGTTTCTCCCGGGGTTGGAAGCGGTCGGGCGCGGTCGCCCAGCTCGAAACAGCGACGGCAGCGCGCCTCGTAGAGATCGGCGCCGCCCACTACCACGCGGCCGCCGCGCTTGACCTTGCGATAGGTGCGGTTGGCCGGCGCGCCGCAGACCACGCAGATCGCCAGCGTCTTGGTAATGTACTCGGCGATCGCGAGCAGTTGAGGCATGGGCTCGAACGGGCGGCCGCGATAATCCTGGTCGAGCCCGGCCACGATCACGCGCTTGCCCGCTCGGGCAAGCCGCTCGCACACCGGCACCAGCTCGGGCCCCAGGAACTGGCCCTCGTCGATGCCGATCACCTGGGCCTCGTGCGCGTGCCGCAGCACGTCGCGGGCAGTGCGGATCGAGCGCGAGGGAATGCGCAGCTCGCTGTGCGAGACGATGGCGTCGCGGGCGTAGCGATCGTCGATCGCCGGTTTGAAGATCTCGACGCGCTGGCGCGCGATCTGGGCGCGCCGCAACCGCCGGATCAGCTCTTCGGTTTTTCCGCTGTACATGCTGCCGACGATCACTTCGATCGAGCCGGCGCCGGGAGCGAGGGGAGTGGGCTCAGCCATGGGCGAGCGACGCTACGGGAGCGTCGCGGCCAGTGTCAACGCTCGCGACGTTGACCCACTCGCGGACCCTGCATTACGCTGCGCAGCGCGCTCATCGCCGCGCTCGAGCGTTCCCCTCGCCCGCTGCATGACGCGCGCGAGTCTCGGCCGGTGTGGTGGCGCGAATCGCCATGCAGCTTACCCTCCGGCAGGCCACCGAATACCTCGACGTCGACGAAGGCACACTGCGTCGCTGGATCAAGCAGCGCGGGCTCCCGGTGCACGTCGTCAACGAGCGCATGCACCTGAACGCGATCGAGCTGTGGGAGTGGGCCACCGAGAACGGCGTTCCGGTTTCGAAGCGGTTGCTCGAGCAGGAGCGCAGGAGCCCCGAGGCGGTCCCGCCGCTGTCGGCGATGCTCGAGGCGGGCGGCGTCCACCACGATGTCGAGGGCCGCGATCGCTCCTCGGTGTTGCGCGAGATGGTTCGACGCCTGCCGCTGCCGCCGGAGGTGGACCGGGAGTTCTTGAGCGCGGTGATCGAGGCGCGCGAGGCGATGGGCTCGACCGGTATCGGCGACGGGATCGCGATCCCCCACGTGCGCAACCCGATCCTGCTCAAGGTCGCTGAGCCACGAGTCACGCTGTGCCTGCTCCGCCACCCGATCGAGTTCGAGGCGGTGGACGGTCGTCCGGTCCACGCGCTCTTCACCGTGATCAGCCCGACGGTGCCCGGGCACCTGCGGATCCTGGCCCAGCTCGGATTCCTTCTCCACGACGCGGAGCTGAAGTCGCTCCTCGAGGCGCGGGCTACCGCGCCCCGGATCCTCGCGCGGATCCGGGAGCTCGAGGCGGCCGCGCCGGCCGGCACCAGGTCCCGGCCTTGAGCCTGCTGATCGCCGCCCTGGCGTTGTGGGCTGGGGGTGCGGCGATCGGGCTCGCGTTTGCACGCTCACCGCGCGTGTCGGGCGCGATCGGCATCGGCTCCGCGGTGGCCGGGGGCCTGTTCGGCCTGGCGGCCGCGATTCGCGCCCTCGCGTCCGGTACGACCGCGAGACTGAATGCCGCGTGGCCGGTGCCGTTCGGCGCGCTCTCGCTCGCGCTCGATCCGCTGGCCGCGGCGTTCCTCGCCCCGGTGTGCCTGGTGGGCGGGCTGGCCGCGATCTACGGGGCGGCGTACCTCGCGCCGCACGCCGCGACCCACCCGCCGGGCCCGCGCTTCGCGGCGTACAACCTGCTGCTCGCCAGCATGGCGCTTGTGCTCGGATCCGCGAACGCGCTGTTGTTCCTCTTCGGCTGGGAGGGTATGACGCTGGCCTCCTGGGCCCTGGTCGTTTCCGAGCACGAGTCGCTCGTCGTGCGCCGCGCCGGGATGCTCTATCTGGTCGCCGCCCACGTTGCCACCGCGGCGCTTCTGCTCCTGTTCGTGGCGCTCCCGGGCACGACCCCATGGGCGATGGGGGGAGGTGCACGCGCGGCGGCGCCCGCGGGGATGCTGTTCGCGCTGGCGCTGGTCGGTTTCGGCACCAAGGCCGGCATCGTGCCGTTCCACATTTGGCTGCCCGACGCGCACTCCGCCGCTCCCGGCCACGTATCGGCGCTGATGTCGGGGGTGATGATCACGATGGGCTTCTACGGGCTCGCCCGATTCCTGCCGATCCTCGGGCCCGCGACCGCGGTGACGGCGGCGATCCTGATCGCGCTCGGCGCAGCGGGCGCGGTGGGCGCGATCGCGCACTCGCTGGTGCAGCGCGACGTGAAGCGCGTCCTCGCCTACTCCACGGTCGAGAACGCCGGCCTCGTCACGCTGGCGATCGGATGCGCCCGCCTGGCCGAGGCCTTGGGGCATCCGCAACTCGCCGCGCTTGCCTGGACCGCCGCGTTGTTCCACCTGTGGAATCACGCGATCTTCAAATCGCTCCTCTTCCTCGGCATCGGGGCCGCGGCGCAGGTGATCGGCACGCGCGATCTCGAGAGCTGGGGGGGCCTCGCGCGCCGGCTGCCGTTCGCGGGCGCCATGGTGTCGGCCGGCGGCGCGGGGCTGGCCGGCCTGCCGCCCTTCGGCGGCTTCGTCTCGGAATGGCTGATCGTGAGCACGCTCTTCACCGGCGCGATCGTTCTGCAGGGGTACGCGCGCGCGGGGCTGGTCCTGGCCATCGCCGTGGTGGCCCTTTCCGCGGCGCTCGCGCTGGCGGGTTCCGCACGATTGATCGGAATCGGCTGGCTCGGGCTGCCGCGCAGCGCGGCCGCGGCCTCGGTACCCGCGCTCCGCCGATCGATGACGCTGCCGATGCTGGTGCTGGCGGCGCTGAGCTTGCTCGCCGGTTGCTTCCCTGGACCCCTGGTGGGGGCGCTGTCCGGGGCCGTCGCCGGGCTCGCGCCGGCCGGCGGGGCCCGCCTGGTCGCCCGACTGGTCGGTCCGCTCTCGACGCTGGCTGGACTCACGCTCGTGATCGGCCTCGCGTTCGCGCTGGCGCGCCGGGCGCTCGCCGCCGGGCGGACGGCGCGCCGAACCGTGACCTGGGACTGCGGCTACTCGATGCCGGGGCCGAGCATGCAGTACTCCGGCTCCTCGCTCTCCGAGCCGCTCGCGCGCCAGCTCGCTCCGCTGCTGCGCACTCGCGTGCGCTGGAGCGGGATCGCGGGTCCGTGGCCCGCGTCGGCGTCCTGGAATTCGCAGACGCTCGACCGCGCCATGACCGACCTGTACCGGCCCCTGAACGCGCGAGTCTCGGGTTTGCTGGCCCGGTTGAGAGCGCTCCAGGAGCCGCACGTCACCACGCATCTCGGCTACATGGTCCTGGCGCTGCTGATCGTGCTGGCGTTGTTGTTCCTGCCGGTGCGGGTGGGACCGTGAGCGCCAGCTCGCTGGTGGCGCTCGCGCTGGTCCTCGGGATCGCGCCGGCGCTGCCGGGCGTCGCGGCCAGGACCGTTGCCGCGTTGACCGGCCGCCGCGGCGCGCCGCTGTTCCAGCCCTACCTCGATATCGCGCGGCTGCTCGGCAAGGGCTCGGTCACCAGCGCTACGACCACGTGGGTGTTTCGCGCGGCGCCGATCGCCATTCCCGCCACGGCGGTGGTCGCGGGCCTGCTGCTGCCGCTCGATGGCCGTCGCGCGCTGCTCGCCTTCCCGGGCGATCTGGTGGCGTTCGCGGCGCTGTTCGCGCTCGGCCGCTTCGCGCTCGTGCTGGGTGGCCTCGACACCGGCTCGAGCTTCGAGGGGATGGGCGCCAGCCGCGAGCTGGCGTTCGCGAGCCTGACCGAGCCCGCCCTGCTGCTCGGGCTCGCCGCCCTCGCGCTCACGACCGGCACGCCGTCGCTCACCGGAATGCTGGGCGCGCCGCTCGCGCAGGCCTGGGCGCAGTCGTCGGCGACGCTGGTGATGGTGGCGGTGAGCCTGTTCATCGTCCTGCTCGCCGAAGCCGGGCGCGTGCCGGTGGACGATCCGGCCACGCATCTCGAACTCACCATGATCCACGAAGTCATCGTGCTCGATCACGGCGGTCCCGACCTGGCGATGATGCTCTACGGGAGTGCGCTCAAGTTCGCGCTGTTCGGCGTGCTGGTGCTGGGCGCGCTGGTTCCGCGCTCGGGTTTGACGCCCGTGACCTCGATCGGCGTGCTGGCGGCCGGCCTGCTGGCGCTGGCGGTGGTGGTGGGCGTCGTGGAATCGCTCATGGCACGGCTGCGCCTGGCGCGGGTTCCGCAGTTGCTTCTGGCCGCCTCCGCGCTCTCGGTGCTCGGCGTGTTGCTCCGGGTGCGATAGCCGTGAGTCAGCCCGGTGAGGTCCTGCTGCTGATGGTGCTGCTCTCGTGCTTCGCGGTCCTGGGCACGGATCGGCTGAGCGCATGCATCCGGATCATGGCCGCGCAGGGCGTGCTGCTCGGGCTGCTGCCGATCTGGATCGCGCCCGGCATCTCGGCGCATATCGTCCTGATCGTGGCTGGCACCCTGGTCATCAAGGCAGTCGTGCTGCCGCGCGTGCTGCTGTGGGCGATCCGCGAATCGGCGGTGCGGCGGGAGCTGGAGCCGGTGATCGGATACGGCGCGTCGGTGCTGGTCGGGCTGGCCGCGACCGCGATCGCGTTCGCGCTCGCCACCCGTCTGCCCGCGATGCCCGATCCCACGCTGCCGCTGCTGGTCCCAGTCTCGCTGGCGGTGCTGATGATCGGTCTGATCGTGCTCACCACGCGGCGCAAAGCGCTGTCGCAGGTGATCGGCTACCTCATGCTCGAGAACGGCATCTTCCTGTACGGGCTCACGCTGGCCAACGGCATGCCGCTGCTCGTCGAGATGGGTGTGCTACTCGACGTCTTCGTCGGCGTCTTCATCATGGGACTGGTCGTGTTCCAGATCAGCCGCGAGCTCGAGACTCTCGACTCGCGACGATTCGCCGAGCCGCGGGACTGATGCGGCTCGGCGCGCTGGTGCTGGTGCCAATCCTGGGCGCGGTGGCGGCCTACTTCGACGCGCCGGCGCGCCGGTCGCGCTGGCTGGTGGGTGCCGCGCTGCTGCACCTGGCGATGGTCGCGTGGGCCTGGGGTTCACCGCCCGCGACCTCGGCGATCGGCTGGCTCAGGTTCGAGCCGCTCGGAGGCCTGGTGCTGACGCTGGTGAGCGTGGTGTTCGTGGCGGTGGCGTTCTACGCCGTGGGCTACCTTCGACGCGAGGATCCGCGCGGCGGGCGCGCGTTCGTGAGCGCGCTGCTCGCCTTTCTGGCGTCGGCCTCGATGGTCTCGCTCACCCACCACTTCGGGCTGCTGTGGGTGGGCATGGAAGCCACGACCCTCACCACCGCTCCCCTCATCTACGACCCGCGCGACCGGCATTCGCTCGACGCGGTATGGAAATATCTGCTGGTGTGCTCCGTCGGCATCGCGATCGCGCTGCTCGGCACGTTCTTCCTGGCCACCGCGCAGCTGGCAGCCACCCGCGGGGGCGGGGCGGCACTGGTGCTCGAGGATCTGGTGGCCGAGGCGCCGCGGTTCCATCCGGTATGGCTCCGCGCCGCGTTCGTGCTCCTGCTGGTCGGTTTCGGCACCAAGATGGGCCTGGCTCCGATGCACACCTGGCTGCCCGACGCGCACGGCGAGGCGCCCTCGCCGATTTCCGCGCTGCTTTCGGGAGCGCTCCTCAATCTCGCCTTCCTGGCGATCCTGCGCGCGTTGCAGGTCGTCAACGCCTCGGCGCACCCGGAATTCGCGCGCACGCTGTTGATCGGCTTCGGGCTGCTGTCGGTGGCGGTGGCTGCGGTGTTCCTGCTCGGACAGCTGAAATACAAGCGCATGCTGGCCTACTCGAGCGTCGAGCAGGTGGGGATCCTGGCGCTGGGGGCGGGGCTGTCGGGGACCGCGGCGTGGGGGGCGCTGTTCCTGATGTGGTGCGGGTCGCTGGCCAAGGCGGCGTTGTTCATGAGCACGGGGAGCATCTTCATCCGATACGGGTCGAAGCGGACCGCCGAGGTGAGCGGCGTGGGACGAGTGCTCCCGCTCACCGCCGTCCTGCTGGCGGTGGGACTGTTCGCAGTCTCCGGATCGCCGCCGTTCGGGACGTTCCTGGGCGAGATCGCGTTGCTCTCCGGAGCGATCCGGACCGGCCGGTTGGGGGTGGCGGTCGCCGTGCTGGCGCTCCAGGCGGCGATCTTCGCCTCGATGGCGGCCGCGATCTTCGGGATGGTGCTGGGCCGGCCGGCGGCCGAGGTGGTGAGCGAGCGCGGGCCCGAGGATCGTTGGCTCACCCTGCCGCCCCTGGTGCTGCTCGCGGGAGCGGCGCTGCTGGGGTCTTACCTGCCGCCCGCGCTGCGCGGCGCGTTCGACGCGGCCGCTCGGGCGATCGGAGGGGCCGCGCCGTGAGATTCGACCAGCTCGGGCTTCGCAACCGGCGCAGCGTGCCGTGGTCGGCGGTTCCGCTCGAGCCGATCGCATCGTTCCGCGAGACCGTCATTGCGGCGGTCGCCGACGGCTGGCGTCCGGCCGCGTTCTTCGGGATGCCCGAGACCGGATCGGAGACCCGCCTGGTCGCGATTCTCGCCCATGACGAGCGCGGCGAGCTCGGCGCCACCAGTGCGCGGGTCGCGGATGGGTTCCCGTCGCTGACGCCGGAATGCCCGCAGGTCCATCTCTTCGAGCGCGAGATCGCCGAGCAGTGCGGCGTGACGCCCGAGGGGCATCCCTGGCTCAAGCCGGTGCGCCGCCACCCGCCTGACCACATGGTGGCCGACCGCCGCGCGGCGCCCGCCGACCGCGAGGCCTATCCGTTCTTCCGCGCGCAGGGCGCCGAGCTGCACGAGGTGGCGGTCGGACCGGTTCACGCGGGAGTGATCGAGCCCGGGCACTTCCGCTTCCAGGCGCACGGCGAGGAGGTGCTGTTCCTCGAGATCGTGCTCGGGTATCAGCATCGCGGCGTGGAGCGCCTGCTCGAGTCTCGCGAGCGCACGGGCGCGCTGCTGGTCGCCGAATCGATCGCGGGGGACACCGTGATCGGGCACGCCGAGGCCTATTGCGGCGCGCTCGAGGCGCTGGCGCGCAGCCGCAAGTCGCCCCGCGGCCAGGCCATCCGGGGCTGCGCGCTCGAGCTGGAGCGGATTGCCAATCATCTCGGGGACCTTGGGGCGCTGGCCGGAGACGTCGCGTTCGCTCCGGGTGCCGCCATCTTCGGCCGATTGCGCGGCGAAGCGCTCAACCTGCTCATGACCCTGTCGGGGAACCGGTTCGGTCGCGGCCTGATCCGTCCCGGTGGCGTGGGCTTCGACGTACCTCCCGAAATGGCGGCCGAGGCGCGCGCGCGGCTCGGCGCGCTGCGCGCGGAATTCCTTCGGGCCGCCGACATGCTGTTCGACAACGGCTCCGTGCAGGGACGGTTCGAGGGCACCGGGATCCTGCCGCTCCGGAACTGCGTCGAGCTCGGGTGCGTGGGACCGGCGGCGCGCGCGTGCGGGATGGCGCGCGACGTTCGCCTCGACCATCCCTGGGGCCTCTTCCGATTCGCGCACATCCCGGTCGCGACCGCGCCGTCGGGCGACGTGGCGGCCCGCGCGATGGTGCGCCGCCTGGAGGTCGAGCGCTCGCTCGAGTTTCTGATCGAGCAGCTCGGCGCGCTGCCGAGGGGTGCGACGCGCGCCGAGGCGGAGACACTGCTGGTGCCGGACGAGCTGGCGGTGGCGATGGTGGAGGGCTGGCGCGGAGAGATCGTGCACGTCGCGGTGAGCGACTCGCGCGGCGGAGTCCGCCGCTGGAAGGTGAAGGACCCCTCGTTCCACAACTGGAGCGCGCTCGCGGTCGCGCTGCCCGGGAATGCGATCTCGGATTTTCCACTGTGCAACAAGAGTTTCAATCTGTCCTACGCGGGCCATGATCTCTAGACGTCACGGCGCGCGTCGCGCCCGGGAGCCCCGCCGATGCTGAAGATGATCCTCGCCAACCTGCTGCGCGGCCCGGCGACCACGGCATTTCCCCGGCGTCCCGCGGAATTTCCCGAGCGCTTCCGCGGTCGGCCGGAGCTGGACGCCTCACGGTGCGAGAACGGCCTCGCGCGATGCGGAGCGATGTCGCCCTCGCGGCTGGTCGTGCAGTCCTCCAAGGGCGCGAATCTCGACCTCGGCGGGTGTCTGTTCAGTCCCGAGGAGGCGTCCGCGTGTCCCCAGGGCGCGATCCGCTACACGCGCGACCCGCGCATGGCGGCCACGCGTCGCGAGGACCTGATCACGCCGGGGGGCGAGCCCGCCGCGGTGCGCGCGCTCCAGGGCGCGACGCGCCGGTTGTTCGGCCGTTCGCTCCGCCTGCGCTCGGTGGTGGCGGGCAGCTGCGGCGGGTGCGAGGCCGAACTGGTGGCGCTCGGCAACGTGGTCTTCGACCTGCAGCGCTTCGGAGTCCAGTTCGTCGCCTCCCCCCGTCACGCCGACGGCGTCGTGATCACCGGGGCGGTCAACGCCAACATGGAGCTCGCGCTGCGCAAGAGCATCGACGCCGTTCCGGATCCGCGGCTGGTGATCGCGGTCGGGGCCTGCGCGATTTCGGGTGGTCCGTTCGCCGGGAGTCCGGAAGTTGGCAAGGGTGTGCCGGCGGATCTGCCGGTGGACCTGTGGGTGCCGGGGTGCCCGCCTCACCCGATCACGCTGCTCGACGGACTGCTCCGGCTGCTGGGGCGGCTCGAGAACGGCTCGCGGGATCGCGCCTAGAAGAAGCCTAGAGGGCCGGCACGCGGGGCGTCACGTCGGTTCCTCGCTCGCGCAGCAATTCGCGGATCATGCCCTTCATCACCGCGATCGCCACCTGGTTGTGCCCGCCCTCGGGAATGATCACGTCGGCGTGGCGCTTCGACGGCTCGACGAACTGCAGATGCATGGGCCGCACGCTCTCCTCGTACTGGCGGATGATGCTGTCCACCGAGCGGCCGCGCTCCACCAGGTCGCGCCGCAGGCGGCGGATGAAGCGCACGTCGGGGTCGGCGTCGATGTAAAGCTTGATGTCCATGAGCGCGAGCAGCTCGGCGTCGGTGAAGATCAGGATGCCCTCGAGCACGATCACGTCGTGCTCGCCGACGTTCCGGGTCTCCGCGAGCCGCCGATGCTCGTTATAGTCGTAGACGGGCTGGGCGATCGAGCGCCCGGCCAGCAGCTCGCGGACATGACGGCGCAGCAGATCCTGGTCGAACGCGTCGGGATGATCGAAGTTGCGCGCGTCGCGATCGCGCAGTGGGATGTCTTCGAGGTTCCGGTAGTAGGAGTCCTGATCGATGATGACCACGCGATCGGAGCCCAGCTCGCGGACGATGGTGCGCGCGACCAGGGTCTTTCCGGATCCCGAGCCGCCGGCAATGCCGATCAGAATGCGCCGTCCGGTCAACACACGGCGACCGTAGCACCCGCTCGAAACACGGGTCAAAGCCCGCAGCGAGGAGGATCGAGATGACGAGCCCACGCCTGAAGCTGTCGGATTCGGAAATCGCCTCGGCGTTGAAAACCATTCCCGGTTGGAGCGTGGAAGGCGGAAAGCTCCACCGCCGCTACCAGTTCGCGGACTTCATCGAAGCGTGGGGCTTCATGTCTTCCGCCGCGCTCGTCGCGCAGCAGATGGACCACCATCCCGAGTGGTCGAACGTGTACCACACCGTGACGGTGGACCTCGTGACGCACGACCTCAAGGGAATCAGTACGCGCGACGTCGAGCTGGCGACGAGAATGGAGGCGCTGGCGAGTCGCTAGCGGTCCTCGGCCTACTTGGCGGGAGTCAGCACGAGCTCCACGCGGTGGTTGCGATTGAGCAGCCAGTCGAGCCAGTAGTCGTACGCGTGGCCGTAGGTCATGAACCGGCGCCGGTACTCCGACCAGAACGGTTCACCTCCCCATAGCTCTCGCACCCCCTGGTTCAGCGCGACGGTGGCAAGCACCGATGGATCCCGAGCCGCTCGCCCGAGAATTTCGGGCGGCATCGAGCCGCCCAGCAGCCACGAGGTCGCGCGAATCACCGCGGCATCGGCGTCGGGCGGAATGATCATCGCGGCGAGATTGCGGGCCGCGGTGTCGACCCGATTCTCGAGACCGGCGTCGCTTCCGCCGCCGCTGCTGGTGTCGGGCGGGGGATAGAACCGCACCATCTCGGGATCGTCGAACAGCGAGAACTGGAACCGTGAAGTGAGTGGTGCGGTGGGCGACCCCCATTCCTTCGGCAGCGAGGTCGCGAACATCAAGGTGGCGAAGTAGAACGATGGCTGGAGCGTGTCATCGAGCGCCGGCGCGAGGACGCCCACCACGCCGGCAGGCTGCTGCAACCCCTTGCGCGGAATCGTGCGGCTCGCCGGGGAGAGCTTCGCGACCGGCGGATCGGCGACTTTCGCACCGGCCGGAATGCCGCCGAACTCGTTCTGGATGAGCGAGTGCAGATTGATGCCGGAGAGATTGCCAGCCAGGCTGAGCACCGCGCGCGCCGGAGTGAAGGTGCGGGCCAGTTCCGCCTGGAGCTGGGCGGGTCTCACCCTCGCGAGGGCGCGCAGGCCGGCGTCGGCGTCGTCCGGGTTCCAGGAGCCGCGCGCGAGGTCGCGCACCGCTCCGTACAGCTCGACGTTGCTGGTCGGCCGGCGCCGCGCGTCGAGATCGGATCGCAGCGAGGCGATGGCACGTGTGAGCGAAGCGTCCGAAACCGTCACCCCCCTCAGGCGCGTCGCGAACTGATGGAGCGCGCCAGGAAACTGGAGGAGGGTCGCGATCTCGGTGAGCTGGGTGGCGCGTGGGCTGCAGGCCGCCGCCCAGCCCGCTGGCCGGATGGTCGCCATCTCGGCTCGAGTCCGCTCGGGGATGTCGCCGGCCGCGCCGGTGAACTCCAGCTCGGCGAGCAAGGCGGCGTGTCCGGTCTGTCCGGGCGGATCGGCGTCGCTACCGGTCGGCCAGACCAGCGTCATCGCGACGTGATGAGTGGTGGAGATGTGGTGCACGACCACCTTGAGGCCGTTGTCCAGCCGCCAGACGTCCTGGACCGTGCTGTCGGGAAGGATCGAGACCGCGGCGCCCACTGGCGCGGCCGCGAGCAGCGGCGCGAATAGGGCGGCGATCCAGGTTCCTGCGAGTCGCAGAGTCACTCGAGCTCCCATGTCCCAGGTCATGCTCCGAAGATTGGTGATGGTGCAGGACGTGCAGGGGCTGACCCTGCATGTCGCCAGCGGGTCGCTTCTCGCCCCCATTCTGCCCCAACCCATCCTGTTGCCACCACCGCACTAGCGGGATCGGCTGGCGCTGGGTCCGCTCCGCATCCGCCTCTGGCGGGGGTGGGATCCTCCGGCTAGACTCCACACCCCATGCCCTCTCCCGACGAATCGAAAGTGCGCCAGCTGGTGCGCGAGGCGGTAGATCGTGCGTTGGGCGCCGAATCTTCGAGCGCGGTGGTCGC
>DATKAB010000063.1 GCA_035498555.1 Candidatus Sulfotelmatobacter sp. | reverse complement strand
ATCGACAAGCTCAAGAAGAAGCCGCACATCGTGGTCGGCTCGCCGGGGCGCATTCGTGACTTGATCGCGATGCGCAAGCTGAAGACGCCGGCGATTGGCGTCGTCGTCCTCGACGAGGCGGACCGGCTACTGCTCGACGAGAGCCTCCCCGACGTGCGCGCGATCATCCGGGCCACGCCGGCGGGGCGGCAGCTGGTCTTCGCGTCGGCGACCGAACCGGAGAGCGCGGAAGCGATCAAGACGCTCGCGCCCGGCGTAGTCATGCTGCGGACGGGAGCGGGCCCGGTGAACGAGAACATCGAACATGGCTACCTGGTGTGTGAGAAGCGCGACAAGCCCGATGTCCTGCGCAAACTACTGCACGCGCTGCCCCCCGGCCCCGCGATGGTCTTCGTCCACCGCAACGAAACGGCCGCGATGGTGGCGGCGAAACTCGCGCATCATCAGATCCCGGTGGCGAATCTTCATGCCGCCGCCGACAAGCGGGATCGCAAGCAGGCCATGGAGGACATTCGCAGCGGCCGGGTGCGCGCGCTGATCACGTCCGATGTGGCGGCGCGCGGGCTCGACATCGCGGGCGTCGCGAATATCGTCAATTTCGACGCGCCGACGCAGAGCAAGTCGTATCTGCATCGCGTGGGCCGCACCGGGCGCGCGGGGGCCAGGGGGTGGGCGACGACGCTGATGACCGCGGCCGAGGTGCGGCTGGTTTCCCGCTTCGAGAGCGAGCTCGGCATCGTGATGCATCACGTTCGCCTGCGCGAAGGCCGCCTGATCGCCGCCGGGAAGGATGGAGTCGCGGGCCCGCGTGGGCCCCGCCGCCTCGCGGCCGCGGCCGTTCCTCCGCGAACGGGGCCAACGGGACAGTAGAGACGAGAAGAGGCGTAAGTTGGTGCGCCGCGAAGGAATCGAACCTTCAACCTACTGATTAAGAGTCAGTTGCTCTGCCAATTGAGCTAGCGGCGCAGCACGTTCAGGCGCAGCGAGCGTGCGCGAAGAGCGGCGGCCAATCTACTGAGCGGCTCGCGGCGCGTCAAGCGCCGCCCATGCTATCCTGCCGCCCCCATTCCACCACCAGGAGGATTCGTTGTCGCTTTCGCCGCCGCGGCCCAACTCGTTCCGGTTGTTCGCGCTCTTCTGGACGCCGGTGCTCCTCTATCTGGTGGTGATCTTCGCCCTGAGCGCTCAGCCGCACCTCAAGGCGCCGCTTCCGTTCGAGAACGGCGACAAGATCTGCCATATGGCCGAGTATGGCGGGCTCGGCATCCTGATCGCGCGCGCACTGCGGGCCAGCTTTCGCCTTCGTCCCCTGGTGGTGGCCTCGCTGATCGTGGTCCTGATCGGCGCCGTGGTCGGCGCCTCGGACGAGACCTTTCAGCGCTTCGTCCCCGGCCGCGATTCGAGCGTCTACGACTGGCTCGCGGACGTGACCGGGCTGATCTTCGGGCAGATCGTGTACCTGCTCTTTGCGCATGACTGAGTCTCCTCGGGTTCTCCGAGCCGGTGGGCGGGGCGCGCCATGGGCCTGAAATTCCAGGCGCCGCGCGGCACGCGTGACTTGCTCCCCGACGAGATCGCGCGCTGGCAGTGGGTCGAGGCGCGCGCGCGAGAAGTGCTCGGCCGCTATCGCTACCGCGAGATCCGCACCCCGATCTTCGAGGAATTCGAGCTGTTCGCTCGCACTTCGGGCGAATCCTCGGACGTCGTGCAGAAGGAGATGTATCGCTTCAAGGACCTCGGTGATCGCGATCTCGCGCTGCGTCCCGAGAACACCGCCGGGGTCGGACGCGCCTATCTCGAGCACGGCCTCGCCGGCCAGGGGCGCGTTCATCGCCTGTGGTACCTGGGGCCGATGTTCCGCTACGGCCGTCCACAAAAGGGACGCTATCGCCAATTCTGGCAGGTGGGCGCGGAGATCATCGGCACGCCGGCCCCGGGCGCCGACGTCGAGATGATCAACCTGTTCGTGGATCTGTTCGAAGCCTGGGGCTTCCGCGATCTGGTGGTGGCGATGAACAGCGTCGGCACGCCGGCCTCGCGCCGCGCCTAC
>DATKAB010000062.1 GCA_035498555.1 Candidatus Sulfotelmatobacter sp. | reverse complement strand
GTTCCGCGATCGAAGGTGCCGAACGAATCCGCCGCCACTCTCAGCGTGTCGAACACGCCGGTCGGACGCGCGATGGTCTCGGTTTCATCGTGCCAGACGCCGGTGCCGGGCGGGATCAGCCGCAGCGCCGCCGCGGCGTCGAGCCGGCCCCAGCCGGTATCGGCCTCCGGTCCCGGAGCGCCGAGGTCGTGAGCGCTCATGCGCAGCAGTTGTTGGAAGTCGGTGTCGCCGAGGCCTGGACAATACGCCGCCATCAGCCCGATCGTTCCCGTCACGAACGGCGCCGCGAGCGAGGTGCCCGAGGCGTCGAGATAACCGCGGGTGCTGGCGCCGAGGCCGTTCGAATAGGTGAGGCCGGTGCTCCAGATGTCGAGGCCGGGCGCCAGCAGATCGAGCCCCGGTCCACAGGACGAGAACGCGGCGCGCCGATCCCACGCGTCGCTGGCCCCGACCGCCACGCACAGGCCCTCGGCCGCGTAGGCCGCCGGATACTGCGGCGCGAGCGGCGCGGTGAGCCCGCGATTGCCGATCGCCGCCACCACCACGCAGCCGCGCGTGATGGCGTAGTAGAGCGCGCGGCGCTCGACGATGCTCGCGCCGTCGCCGGCGAACGACAGGTTGAGCGCGCGCACACCGGCGTCAGCGGCCAGCACGATGGCGCGCGCGATGTCGAAGGACGAGGCGGTGCCGGAATGCCCCGGCGCGATCTTGAAGATGGCGAGCCGGCATCCGGCGTTGTCGCCGCCATCGCCTCCGCACACGCCGGCGACGCCGAGCGAGTCGAAGTGCGGACCGTCGTGCGTCCGCGCCGCCATCACCCCGGCGACGGCGGTGCCGTGACCGTTGGAATCGGCCCAGGCGGAGGGCTCGCCCGCCACGCCGACGCCGAGTGCGAGCCGCGGCGAACCATCCGGGAGAGCCCGCGCGAGGTCCGGGTGAGCGGGATCGATGCCGGTGTCGGCGACGCCCAGCAGCACCCCGTTCGCGCCGCACGAGAGCCGCCACGCTTCGCGCGCCCCGATGTCGGCGCCGGAAAGCCCGCCGAAGACTCCCGTCGCGCCCGCGTTCCACAGGCCCCACTGGCGCGTGTCGAGATAGAGCGGATCGTCGGGCGGTGAATCGTCGAGCGGGAAGGCGCAGGCTTCGCGCGCCCGCTCGGGCTCCGCCCATGCCACCTGCGGATCCGCGGCGAGCGAGGCGAGCGCGGCACGCGCCGCCTCGGGATCGGCGGCGGCGAGGCGGAGCACGCGCGCGGGATCGAGGCCGAAGGGGTCGGGTGCGGCGCCGGCTGCGCGGTCCGCCAGCCGGTCGAGCGGCGCCAACGCCAGCGGCGCGACACGTTCGAGGAAGCGCGCGCGCTGGCTCGCCGGCGTCTGGCCCGCGCGCGGCGGCGACAGCATGACCACGACGTGGCGGGCGATCTCGAGGCGCTCGGCGGCATCCGCCCCCGGCATGGCTTCGGCGTGGGCGTCACGGCGGGCCGCGACGGCAGCGATCAGGAGCGCGACCAGCAGCGCACGACTTCGCATGTCGGATCTCCCGGAGGCGGGTGGTCCGGGAGCCGGCTGCCAGAAGCGTGCCTATCGCACGTACGGGAACGCGGTGCGGACGGCGTTCGAGATGCGCAGCTCGTCGATCGCGCCGACGAAGGCGTAGTAGGGATTGCGATCGACGTTGGAGAGGACGTGGATCTCGGTGGTACCGAAGTTGGTGAGCCAGCGCGGATCGAACGAGTTGCCCACCAGCAGCGGCGCCGGGCTGGGACGAATGGCGCCCAGCACGGCGTACTGGGCATCGAGATTGCCATCGACATAGAAGCGCACCACCCGCCCGTCGTAGCTGACCGCGACGTGCGTCCAGCGGCCGATCTCGAGCGCGCGATTCGACACGAACGACAGTGGACTGCCGGCATCACGCGGCTGGAATGCGAACATCAGCTTGCCCAGGTTGTCGCCCCCGATCGAGGCGGGCAGCAGGTCCTGGTGCTGGCCCGGGCTCGGCAGGTTGGCGATCGGCGGGAGCAGGTCCCGTCCGAGCACCGTGAACAGCCAGCTGTGCTCGTTGACGTTCGGGGTCCAGCGTCCGGCGATCGGCGTGTCCTCGTACTGTCCGTATTCGTCCACGCGCACCCAGGCCTCGACGGTGAGCGCGGCGGGCGACTCGAGCGGATCGGCATAGCCACAGGCCACGAACGAATCGATGCTGCGCGTGAACAGCCGCGCGCGCTCGATGCGGCCGAAGTCGGTCCGCGTGTCGGGTCCGGCGAGGCCGAGCAGGTGAAGCGGCCCGGCGTCGGTGACCTCGCTGCCGCCGGTCTCGTCCATGTGCCACAGCAGCAGGGTGAGCGAATCGGCGGGCGGCGGGGCGGTGCGCGCGCGGGGAGCGTGCCGCACGCTTCGCTGCGACCCGGCGCAGCCCGAGCACAGCGCGAGCAGCAGCAGCGTGGCGGCCGGGCCGAGGAGAGCCCCGCGAAAGGGCCGCGCCGTCATCGGGCCGGACCCGGTCGCTGGAGCGCGCGCTCGGCTTCGGCGGCGGCCGCGACGTTGCCGGCGCTCTGCAGCACTTCTCGCATGCGGCGCAGCGTAGCAACATCGCGCGCCTGAGACACCACCGGCGCCCAGGTTGCCGCGGCATCCACGTCGCGGCCGGCGAGGTCGTACGCCCAGCCAAGGCCGAGCCGCGCGTCGGCGTTGTCGGGATGGAGCTGAACCGCGCGCTCGAGCGCAGCGATCGAGAGCGCGGCGTCGTTCAGCTGGTAGCCGACCGCGCCGAGCTCGAGCAGCACCTCGAGATTGTTGGGGTCGCCGGCCAGGGCTGCCTGCAGCGACGCGCGCGCGTCCTCGTAGCGGCCGAGCGCTCGCTCGATCGCGCCCCGGCTGGCGAGCAGCGAGGAATTGCCGGCGTCCACCAGGGTGCGTGCGCGCAGCGTGTGCCAGGCGCGCAGCGTGTCGTTCGAGAACCAGGCCGGCGTGCGCCCGAACTCGGGGCCGATCTCGTAGAGCACCGCCGGGTGCAGTGTCGTCACCTTGCGCACCGTGAGCCCGGGCACGGTCGCGGCAGTGTCGAGCAGGAACCAGAACGCGGGACGCGTTTCGGCCTCGGGCCACGAGAAGAACATCCAGCGCGCTCCCAGCTGCCTCGCTCCGGCCGCCAGATCCCCGAGCGAATCAGCAAACGGGAA
This sequence comes from Candidatus Sulfotelmatobacter sp., assembly GCA_035498555.1. Lineage (NCBI taxonomy): Bacteria > Pseudomonadati > Acidobacteriota > Terriglobia > Terriglobales > Candidatus Korobacteraceae > Candidatus Sulfotelmatobacter > Candidatus Sulfotelmatobacter sp. The sequence continues at coordinate 43,383 of DATKAB010000062.1, read as the reverse complement.
CGGCGCGGCCTCGACGCCCGCGTGGAACGCGAGATGGGGCTTGCGGGCGATCAACCGGTCGCCGGGGCGCTTGAGCGCGCGCAGCGTCTCGGCCGCTTCGAGCACCTCGTTGGGGAGCTGAGTCATCGCGTAGGTCTGGCTCCTGACGTTGGCGCGAAGCGCCAGGGTCAGCGGCACCAGGATCAGCGGGGCCTTGAGCCACGCGCGCCCGAGCGGGAACGCCAGCCGCGGCGAACCGAAGGCGAGGCCGCCCAGGGCCGCATACATCGGCATGAGAGCGAGCGAATAGCGCTCCGAGTAGAACGCCGGCACCAGCGTGAGGAACAGCAGCGCGCCGCCGAACATCACCGGCCACAGCGCACGCGCGCGGCGGTCGAGCGCGTACAGCGCGAGTCCGGCCGCTGCGGCGATCGCCGTCGCCAGCCCGAGCAGTTTCGTCGCATCGTCGCGCAGGTGCTCGAAGACGTTGAGCAGCAGGCGCGTCGCCACCGCGCGCGGATCGCGAGCGATCACGTCGCCGAGGTTGTGAAAGTTGGCCTGCATGTACTTCTGGTAGTCGTCCCAGGGAATGCCCTTCGAGCGGGCGAACACCTCGTAGGCGATGTTGTGATGGAGCTGGAACGAGAACCCCGAGCCGTGCGCGAGCGAATACACCACCCAGGGCACCACCGGCGCCAGGAATCCGAGCGTGAAGAGCAGCGCCTGCCGGCGCCGCGAAACTCCGGCGTCGGCGCGCGCCGGAGTCGCGCCGGCGAGCATCGCCAGCAGTCCGGCCGGCAGCAGGTAGATGGCGTTGTAGCGGGTGAGGAACGCGATCGCGCCGGCGAGCCCGGCGCCGAAGCGGGCGCGGCCATCGCCGGGGGTGAGCAGTAGGAAGAACGCGAGCGCCTGCCAGGCGATCGCCGGCGCGTCGGTGGTGGCCGAGAAGCCATAGCGGAAGACGAACGTGTTGGCCGCGAACAGCAGGGCGGCGGCGAAAGCCACGCGCGCGTCCACGAGCCGGCGGAGGATGGCGAACCACAGCAGCAGAGTGGCCACGGTGGCGAGCAGAGACAGGATCTCGGCGGCCACGAACAGATTGGGAATCAGGAAGCCGGCGAGCGCCAGCAACACCTCGTATCCCGGCCCCACCACGCCGTAACGCGACGGGATCAGGTGCCCGTGCTGGATCAGGCGCGCGCCGGCGGCATAGGCGCCGTAGAAATCGGTCTCGGCCATGTAGTCGCCGATCCGGTGCGGGCCGGCGATCATGAAGCCGAGGGCGAGTCCGAGCACCGCGGCCAGAGCCCAGGCCGCGCGCGTGAGCAGACGATCGGTGGTGATCGAGGGCAAGGCGGCGCCGTCGCGGGATCGGGCCGGTCGCGAAGCGGGGGGAGCCTTGCGCGCCCGGCGTGATGGGGCAGGCATGACCCGCAAGTCTAGTCTACGGCGAGCCCGAAAGACTGCAGCGGCGGAGTCGAGGACTCCGCCGCTGCGCGGGATGGGTCAGCTGGTCGTGGGGATGCCCGGCCGATCAGTGCCCGCGGCGCCGGGCCCTGGAGACCCCGAGCGCAAGAAGACCGAGAGAAGCGAGAGCCATGGTGCCCGGCTCCGGGATCGGACGGCTCGGACCTTCGCCGAACGGCATCACCGGCGGATCCACATTCGGAGCCCCGGGCTGGGTCAGCGGGCCGTGGCTCTCGATCCATGAAGGAACCCGGCTGGCACGAGCCGCCGCGCCGTTTCCCTGGGAATTCGAGAGGAGATGTCCGCTCTGGACGTAGGCGAGAGCCGGCGACGCGAGGATCGCCAGGACCGCGAGAGTGAGAAGCCACTTCTTCATGGGGGTAATCCTTTTCTGACTCCAGTGAGACTCGGCAGGGCAGCTCTTGGCCTCTCCCCTCCGCAAGCCTCGTGCCGCGAGCACGTCTCTCGCGGCAATTGCAACACCCCCAAGCGGGTGGGCGTTCCTTGACGTGCTCCCATGAGGCCGACCAGGCCGCCGCCAGGGAGAAAACTGTAAGCTGGCCCGACAGCAGGCGGATTTGCGGCGGAATTGAGAGCCATTTCGAGCCCCGGGTGTCTGCCGGACCGACACTCTTGTGGCCGGCGAGCGCGCGAGCCGCGCTCGCAGAAAATCTACGCGGCGCGGCGTGAGGAGCGCGGCCGGGCGCGACCGCTGAAGAGTGGGGAAACTCGCGCGAAACGCGGGGCAACCGGCGCAGGAGGAACGAGGGGTGGAGCGAGAAGATCGGGTCGGCCTGTGTCTGGATTGCCGCCACTCGCGGCGCGTGCCGACTCCGCGCGCAACCTATTTCCTGTGCGAGCGCTCCGCCACCGATCCCCGCTTCGACAGGTATCCACGCCTGCCGGTGCGTGAATGCCCGGGCTACGAGCCGATCAGGCCGGAGGGCGCCTCGTCAGGGTAGGACCGCGATCCGCCGGGTGCGCGTGTAGCCGCCGGCGGTGAAGCGAACGAAGTAGAGCCCGGCGGCGAGGCGCCGGCCATCGTCGCTTCGCGCCGCCCACTGCAGCTCGTGGCGGCCGGCTTCCTCGGGCCCCTCCAGCAGGTTCGCCAGCCGGCGACCGCTCGCGTCGAACACCGCCAGCGAGACGCTCGTGGCGCGCGGCAGATCGAACGCGAAACGCGTCTCGCTGCCGAGTGGATTGGGTCGTGGCGGCAGGAACGCGATCGCGGCCGGCAGCCCGCCGCCCTCGACCCCGGTGCTGCCGTTCGAGACACGCGCCGAGAGCGTCACGGTCAGATCGGGCTGGGGCAGGGCGCCAGGCAGGGCTTCGTCGCCGCTGTTCAGAATCACGGTCGCGGTGTAGGTCGAATCGAGCGTCGCGCCGTTGTCGTCGAACAGGAACTCGAACGTGTGGCCAACGCCGTCGATCAGCCACGGCGAGAAGTCGCCCACCACCGAGAAGCGCCCGTCGCCGCCCGTGATCGAGCCGCCGTTGATCGAGAGCCGCGCCTGGAGCGAGTTGTAGCCGACGTTCTGGACGCGCACTTCGGCCGGCGCGAAGCCGCCCGCCGGATGAGCTCCGAAATCGGCGCTGCCGCCGAGCACCACCGAGGCCGAATCGAGCGAGGCCACGGCGTGGCTCAACACCGTGCCCGAGAGCTGCGCGGGTTTGACCAGCGAGTCCGGCGCGTTGGTCGAGAGCGAGAGCGTCCCGCTCTTCACCCCGACCGAGGCGGTATTCATGCCGAGCGGCTGGACGTTCGAGCCGCCGGGCGCCGCCGAGAAGTTTCCGGCCGGGGCGGTGAAACCCGCCGGCGGCGCGAACGAGAAGCGGAGCGAGTCGGCCGGGGTCACCGCGTTGTTGGTGACGGTGTAGTTCTGCTGCGCGGTGGCGCCGATCAGGACCGGGCCAAAATTCACCGTCGAGTTCGCGTGGATCTTCGACGCCAGCTGGACGGTGCAGATCACCGGCAGATGATCGGAGGCGGTCCAGAGCGCGTTCGCGATGGTCAGCCCCACGGCGTTGTTGAAGCCCCCGCCGTTCACGTCCCAGTTGAAGTGCTGGCCATCGTTCCCGTAGGCCGAGTAGGCGCCGGGCACGACGTCCACGCCCTGCCCGTCGGTCATCGACGCCGACGACAGGAACAGGTCGAAGCGATCGTCGAGTCCACCGCCCGAGATGCCGGCCGGGCAGCCGGTCGCGCAAGGACACTGCGAGAAGAACGGCGCGTAGCTGGCGTTGGTGTGCCAGTTGCCCGGCATGTTGAGCGGGTCGAAGCCGCGTCCGTCGTTGTCGCTCTGCGACTCGGTGAGCCGGACGTAGGCGCCCTCGTAGGCGCCGTAGATGTTGGTGTCGCCACCGAGCAGGAAGTTCGTGTTCGCCGGAATGTTGTTGAGCTGACTGCGCAGACTCGTCGCCTCCAGCCGGCGGGTGGTGGAGTCGCACGCCCCCGAACATCCGTCGGCCTTGAAGTGCACGGAGTAGACGCGGAAGGTCCCGGAAAGCGCCGTGTAGCCGACCGGCGTGACGCGCCCGAACAGCACGTTGCGCGGCCCACCGGTGACCAGCTGGCTCACGAAGCTGACGCTGACCTTCGCCGGCTTCCAGAAGATCGAGCCGCCCTCCGGCACCGGACTGGTCTGGAGCGAGGCGTAGCCGCTGTTGGTCCACTGCCCGGGCTCGACCACGTTGAGCACGTTGTTCTGGAACGAATCGACGCCCGCCTGGCTCAGCAGCTCCTGCGCGATCAGCACATCGGCGTTGATGTTGGCCATCACCGTGCGGAAGCTCGGCTGCCGCCCGGCCAGGTTGTAGTCGGGATACTGGAGCATGTTCCAGGTCACGACGCGCAACGCGTGAGCGGGGGCGATTCCGAGGACCAGCTGAGAGGCCAGCGCGACGAGGGCGACGGCCAGAGCCGGGATGCGAGTGCGGGAGGACACGCCCGCTACCGTACCACGGCGAGTCGCATGGTCGCGGTCGGAACGCCGCGCCCGCTCATGCGGATGAAATAGAGGCCCGCGCCGGCGCTGCCGCCGCTCGTGAGACGCCCGTTCCACTGCGTCGAATAGCTGCCGGCGGCGAATTCACCCTCGGCGAGCCTCGCCACCCGGCGGCCCGAGAGGTCGAAGACGTCGAGCTGGAGTGATGCGGGCCGCGCGAGATCGAAGCGGATCGTGCTCGCGCCCGAGAGCGGGTTCGGGAACGGCGGATAGAGCCTCGTGACCGTGGGCAGCCGGTCGCCGGGAACGGCGGTCGAGCCGCTGGTGGTCTCGGCGTGGAGCGCGAGGCTCACGCCGGGAAGCGCGGTCGCGCCCGGCAGCGGCTCGTCGGCGCAGCTGAACGTCAGCGTCGCGTCGAAGGTCGTGCCGGTCGGCGCACCGGTGTCGTCGAAGTGCACGTTCCAGCCTCCCGCCACGCCGGCGACCAGCGCCGGCGAAAATCCGCCCGCGATCGAGAAGCGCGCCGCATCGGGGCCGGTGATGGTGGCGCCCGAGACCGAGAGCCGCGCGTGCAGGGCGTCGTAGCCCAGGTTGTGAACGCGCGCGAGCTGGTCGGTGAAGCCGCCGGCGTCGTGGACGCCGAAGTCGAGCGAGTCGGCGGGCGTCGCGGTCAGCGAATCGAGAGACGCTGCGGCGTGGCTCAAGACCGTGCCCGAGACCGGGATCAGGAGCGTCCCGGAATCCACCGCGCCCGAGCTGAGCGTGACATTGCCGCTCACCGCGACCGGCGCCGCGGTGTCGAGCCCGATCGGGTCGAGCGAAGTGTTGCCGGGCGCGACCGAATCCACGCCGGCGGGCGTCGTGACGCCGGCGGGCGCCGTGTAGCTGTAGCGAAGCTGATCGGCGGGCGGCGTGGCGGGATTCGAGACCGAGAGCGTCTGGCTCGGCGGTGTCGCGCCGACGATGAACGTGCCGAAGGCGATCGGCGAGCTCGAGGCGTTGAGCTTGGCCGGCACCTGGAGGTCGACGCGCGAGGGCAAGTGGTCGCTCGCGTTCCAGAGCGCGTCGGCGTAGGGCTGGCCCTCGGGAATCACCGGCTGGTCGTTGATGTTGAGATTGAAGTGGAGGCCGTCCTGCCCGACCACGGTGTAAGTGCTGGACAACAGCGCCAGGCCCTGTCCGGTGCTGAAATTGTGGGTGGGCAGGATCTGGTCGAAGCGGTCGTCGAGCCCGCCCCCCGAGAACCCCGAGCCCGCCGGACAGGTGACGCACGGACACTGGGTGTGGATGTTCACGAACGCGGCGTTGTTGTGCCAGTTCTGCACCGCCAGCGTGGGATTCAAGGGATCGTAGACGCGCCCGATGTTGTTGACCTGGACCTCCTGGACCTTCGAGTAAGCCGGCTCGCTGGACGAGTTGTAGAAGTTCCAGTCGCCGAGCACGATCGCGTGGGTGCCGGGCGGCATGGCGTTCATGCTGTCGCGAATGCCGGTCGCTTCGGTGAGCCGCTCGCTCTCGAAGCCGGTCGAGGCCTTCAGGTGCTGCGAGTAGATGCGGAACTCGGCCTGATCCGACGAATAGCCGACCGGCTTGAGCCTCCACACCGTGACCAGCCGCAGATTGGTGGGCGGATCGGGGTAGAACGCCCACGCGCCCAGCACCTGCACCTTGGACGGCTTGTAGAACAGCGCGTTGTCGGTGTCGTTGCCATTGAAGAACTGCGCCGATGCCCACTGTCCGGGCTCGTTCACGTTGAGCACATTGTTCCGGAACGAATCCACGCCGGCCGCCGCCCGCATCTCCTGCACCACCACGATGTCGGCGTTGAGCGGGGCGAAGATGGTGCGGAAGTAGGGTTGGCGGGCGGGAAAGTTGAAGGTGCCGACCGCACCGTAGTTCGTGATGTTGTAGTCCACGATTCGCAGAGCGAACGCGGCGGGTGCGAGCGCCACCAGCAGCAGCGCGGCGAGGCCAATGGAAATGCGGGTGCGACGGAGACCACGGACGGGGGCCATGAAAACTCCTGAGCAAAGCTGCTTGAACGGCCGAGCCGCAGGATCGCCGCGGGTGCCGTGGAACACACGACCTGAAGAGGGGAGTACCCGGGGAAAAGTGTAGCCGCAGCGGCCGCGGCCGCGCCAGCCCGGAGCGTGACCGGTCCGATCGGGGCGATCGGCGGGCAGGTTGGCCGCGCCGGTCTTGCGCCATGCAACGCGGGTAGCAAAATGCGATTCACCCGCCAAATCCGCGGTTAGGACTCAACTGCGCCGCGAAGCTCGCCGATCACTCCCGGGTGAGCGACCTTCACGTGCACGACTCCGACGCCGCGCCCAACGACTCGGTGCGCGTCTCCGAAGTGCTCTCGGCGCTGTCCTTCGCCCTCGACCTCACCGAAGGCCAGCCGATGGGCCACGCCCTGCGCACCTGTCTGATTTCCCAGACGATTGCGCAGCAGTTCGGCCTCTCGATCCGGCAGCGCACCGATCTGTTCTACGCGGCGCTCCTGAAGGACGTGGGCTGTTCGAGCAACGCCGCCCGCGTCTTCGAGCTGTTCGGCGGCGACGATCGCGAAGCGAAAAGCGCTCGCATGCGCGTGGACTGGGCCAACTACGCGAAGGCGGTGCGCTTCGGCCTGGCCCACGCCTCGCCCGGGGGCTCCTGGCTCGAGCGCGCCAAGCGCATCGCCAGCCTGGCGCGGCGCGGCCCGTCGGTGGCCGGCGAGCTGGTGGCGATCCGCTGCGCCCAGGGCGCCACCATCGTGCGCAGCCTGGGCTTCAGCGCCGGCGTGATCGCCGCGGTGGAGTCCCTCGAAGAGCACTGGGACGGCCACGGCCAGCCGCGCGGACTCTCGGGCGAGCAGGTCCCGCTGCTCGGCCGCATTCTGTGCCTGGCGCAATCACTCGAGGTGTTCGCGATGGTCGAGGGCCCGCGCGCTGCGCTGGCGATGGCCGACGCGCGCAGCGGCCGCTGGTTCGATCCGACGCTGGTCAAGCTCACCCACGAAATGGGGCCGTCGCTCGAATCGTGGTGCGGCTTGAGCGAGCGCGACCTGGGCGACGCGGTGCGCGCGAGCGAGCCCGGCGACGCCTCGTTGCTCGCCGGCCCCGAGGCGCTCGACCGCATCGCGCTGGCCTTCGCCGGCGTGGTCGACGCCAAGTCGCCCTACACCGCGGCGCACTCCTATCGCGTCACCGAGATCGCGCTCGCGATCGGCCGCAAGCTCGGGTTCGACGAGCCATCGTTGCGCCAGTTCAAGCGCGCGGCGCTGCTCCACGACATCGGGAAGCTCTCGTTGCCGAACAGCATCCTCGACAAGCCGGGGCCGCTCTCACCTGCCGAATGGGAAGCGGTGAAGCTCCATCCGTATTACACGCTGCGCGTGCTGCTCCACGTGCGCGGCTTCAAGCCGATCGCCCAGATCGCGGCCTCGCACCACGAGCGGCTGGACGGCCGGGGATACTTCCGCGGATTGAAGGGCGATCAGTTCCCGCTGGTGGCGCAGGTGCTCGCGACCGCCGATCAGTTCGACGCGCTCTCGACCGCGCGCCCCTATCGCCCGGCGCTGCCCGAGGAGACCGCGCTCAAGATCCTCGAGAAGGATCGCGACGTCTCGGTGAGCGGCGAGTGCATCGACGCGCTGACCCACGTGATCCCGGGGCTCGCCGAGCCGGCCGAGGAAGAGCGCTCGCTCCCGCTGCCGAGCGCGCTCGAGAGCGGCATCGAGCTCGACGAGGAGCATCGCCGGGCGGCGTAGGCGGGACGGCGCCGTCCCGCCCATTTCCCGCTACTTCCCGCCGCTGAACACCCGCAGCAGTTTCGCCACCGGGTCGTAGAAGCGATCCACCACGCGCTCCTTCAGCGGGATGATCGCGTTGTCCGTGATGTGAATGCTCTCCGGACAGACCTCGGTGCAGCACTTGGTGATGTTGCAGTAGCCGATACCGCCTTCGTCCTTGAGGAACTTCAGCCGATCGGCGCCGTCCATCGGGTGCATCTCGAGTCCGGCGACGCGCACGAAGAACCGCGGTCCGGCGAATTCGCTCTTCAGCTCGTGCGTGCGCAGCACATGGCAGACGTTCTGGCACAGGAAGCACTCGATGCACTTGCGGAATTCCTGCACGCGATCGATGTCGCTCTGCTGCCACTTCCACTCGGTGTCGGGCTTCGGCGTGAACGGCGCGATTCGCTTGTTGACCTCGTAGTTCCACGACACGTCGGTGACCAGGTCCTTCACGATCGGGAAGGTCTTCATCGGCCGCACGCGAATGGTTTCGCCGGCCGGGAAGTGGTCGAGCCGCGACTTGCACATCAGCGCCGGCTTGCCGTTGACCTCGGCGCTGCACGAGCCGCACTTGGCGGCCTTGCAGTTCCAGCGCACCGCGAGATCGGGCGCCCGGTGCGCCTGGATCCAGTGCACCGCGTCCAGCACCACCATGCCGGTCTCGACCGGGACCTGGTATTCGACCTCTTCGCCGCCCGCGGCGTCGCCGCGGTAGACCTTGAGGGTCACCTCGCGCGCGCCGTTCGCTCCGCCGCTCATCGCACCGGCTCCTTCGCCTTGGGCGCTTCCTTGGGCGCGTCGAACAGCGCCTTCAGCTCGGCGGGCATTTGCGGCAGCGGCGTCGGCTCAACGCTCATCGCGCCGTTCACGAGCTTCGCGCAGTGGTTGACCGAGCCGAACGCCGGATCGGGATTGGGGAAGTCGAGCCGCGAATGGGCCCCGCGGCTCTCGCGGCGCAGCAGGGCGCTGCGCGTGATGGCCTCGGACACCACCAGCATGCTGTGCAGGTCGCGGGTCATGTGCCAGCCCGGATGATACGCGCGGTTCCCCTGGACGCCGGTCTTCGCGGCGCGCGCCTTGAGCTGCTCGAGTGATTCGAGCGCGCGCTCGAGATCCTTCGGCTCGCGGAAGATGCCGACGTACTTGTCCATGGTCTCCTGCAGCGCGCGATGGACGTCGTAAGGATTCTCGCCGGAGGGGCGCGAGAACGGCGCGAGCAGATCGGCGATCTCGGCCTCGACCTCGGCGTCGTCGACGCGCGGCGCCGCTGAAATCGACTTGGCGTACCGGGCGGCGCCTTCGCCGGCGCGCCTGCCGAACACCAGCAGATCCGAGAGCGAGTTGCCGCCCAGGCGATTCGCGCCGTGCATGCCGGCGGCGGCTTCGCCCGCCGCGAACAGGCCCGGCACGGTGGCGGCGGCGGTGTCGGGCTCCACGCGGATGCCGCCCATCATGTAGTGAGTGGTCGGCCCCACTTCCATCGGCTGCCTGGTGATGTCGACGTCGGCGAGCTCCAGGAACTGGTGGTACATGGAGGGGAGCTTCCGCTTCACGCGCTCGGCCGGGAGGTAGCTGATATCCAGGAACGCCCCGCCGTGCGGCGAGCCGCGGCCCTCCTTCACCTCGGTGTAGATCGAGCGCGAGACGTTGTCGCGGGTCGACAGCTCGGGGGGGCGCCGCGCCTGGGTCTGGCGCTGCGCCACCGAGGCCTCGAGCCATTCGCGCGCTTCTTCCTCGGTCTCGGCGTATTCCTGACGGCGCGCCTCGGGCAGGTACTTCCACATGAAGCGCTCGCCCTTGCTGTTCCGTAGAACCCCGCCTTCGCCACGAACTCCCTCGGTCACCAGCAGGCCCATCACGCCGGGCGGCCACACCATGCCGGTGGGATGGAATTGCACGAACTCCATGTCGATCAGCTCGGCGCCGGCGCGATAGGCCAGCGCCTGGCCGTCGCCGGTGTATTCCCACGAGTTCGAGGTGATCTTGTAGGCCTTGCCGATGCCGCCGGTGGCGAGCACCACCGCCTTGGCGCGGAACAGCACGAACTCGCCGTTCTTCCGCCAGTAGCCGAGCGCGCCGGCGATGCGGCCGCCGTCGAGGAACAGCTTGGTGATCGTGCATTCCATGTAGACCTCGAGGCCCTGATGCACGCCGCGATCCTGAAGCGTGCGGATCATCTCGAGGCCGGTGCGATCGCCGACGTGGGCGAGGCGCTTCCATTTGTGGCCGCCGAAGGCGCGTTGCAGGATGCGGCCGTCGCTGGTGCGGTCGAACAGCGCGCCCCACTGCTCCAGTTCGCGCACGCGATCGGGCGCTTCCTGCGCGTGGAGCTGCGCCATGCGCCAGTGATTGAGGAAGGAGCCGCCCTTCATGGTGTCCTGGAAGTGCGTCTTCCAGTCGTCCTGCGGATCCACGTTCGCGAGCGCCGCCGCCACGCCGCCCTCGGCCATCACCGTGTGGGCCTTGCCGAGCAGCGACTTGCAGATCAGCCCGACGCTCGCCCCCATCGCCGAGGCCTCGATGGCCGCGCGCAACCCCGCGCCGCCGGCGCCGATCACCAGCACGTCGTGCTCGTGCACTTCGAGTTTCTGCATCAGAAGAACCTCGGGTCGTGGAACACGCCCATCGAGCACATGCGCACGTAGAAGTCGGCGAAGCACACCGCGAACAGACTCCACCACGCCCACGCCATGTGATGTTCGTTCAGGATCGAGACCACGCCCCAGGTCTTGAGCCGCGGGCCGCCGGCCACCGCGCACGAGAAGCAGTCGACCTGCCCGCCCACCAGGTGGCGGATCGAATGGCACGAGAAGGTGTAGAGCGTGAGCAGCCCGGTCGAGGCCAGGATCGCGAGCGAGCCGCCACCCATGCCGATGCCCCACGAGCCGTCGGCGTTGGTGAAGGCGAAGGCGTCGAACACGTCCTTCCACAGGAAGATCAGGAACACCAGCGCCGCGTACAGGAAGTAGCGGTGCATGTTCTGCAGGATGAACGGGAAGCGCGTCTCGCCCCGATAGCCGCCGGGCTTCAGCTCGCCGACCGCGCACGCCATCGGGTCGGCGAAGAACGAGCGATAGTAGGCCTTGCGGTAGTAGTAGCAGGTGGTGCGGAAGCCGAGCGGGAAGATCAGGATCAGCAGGGCCGGCGAGAGCCAGAAAGGCAGCCACGCCGGGTGGACGTAGGGCGAGTAGAACGGCGAGAGGTAGTGCCGGCCCATCGCCTCGAAGTGGTAGTGCGCGGGGCCGAGGATCGCCGCATAGTTGGCGTAGCCGATCAGCACGACCAAGCCGGCCGCCTGGCTCAGCGGCTTCAGCCACCAGGCGTCGGAGCGCTCGCTCTCGCCGAAGCGCTGCGCGAAGCCGGCGCCGCGGTGTGAAGTGGGCGCGGAGGCGCTGGAGACCGCGCCCGTCCCGCTCGACCAGCGCCGCGTGGAATCAGCTCCCAAGCGATACCTCCGGGCACGACGGAATGAGCGTGAGACCCTGAGCGGGACCGAAAATAGCACCCGGGCGACGCGGCCCACCAGCACCGGGCCGGCCAGAGATTGGCCGGCGGCCCGGTTCACGAATATCGAACGCGCTGCGGGAGCCGCTACTCGGCGACTTCGCGGACGAGCCCGCGCGCCGCCTCTTTACTGAGGCCGCCGCGCGGCAGGTCGAGAATCTCGACCGAGCGCCGCCGTCCTGCTTCGATCAGCGTGATGCGCTGGCCGGCGCGCGCCTCGCGACTCGGCTTGACGCTCGCGCCGTCGAGCAGCGCGCGACCCTCCTCGATCGCCGCCGCCGCCTGCGAGCGGCTCTTGTAGAGCCGCAGCTCGTGGAGCAGCACGTCGAAGCGCATGCCGCTCAGCGTCCGGCCGGCGCCGCCGCCAGCATGCGGCGGGCGCTCTCGAGCGACGGCCGCACGAACAGCGCGCGCTCGAGATGGATGCGCGCTTCGCCGTAGCGTCCGTCCATCAGGTCGAGAGTTCCGAGCGCCTGCTCGGCGAAGGCGTTGCGCGGCGAATCCCGAGCCTGGCGCTCGAACTCCGCGCGCGCCGCGACGCGAACCGCGGCGTCGCTTTCGCAACGGGCGATGAGCGCTTCGCGGCCGGCTGGATCGGCGGGCACCGTACGGAAGCCGAACGAATCGGCGAGCGCGGCGGTCGCGCCGGCGCGGCGCACCAACAGGTAGGCGGCGTCGTCCATGAACACGCAAGCGAAGCTCGAATCGCGGTCGAGGGTGGTGAGCAAGTGGTCTCCCGGACCGTTGCGCAGCCGATCGAGCAGCAGCCAGTCGAACCGGCAACGCTGATCGAGCGCGGCCCACGCCGAGGGATCGGCGTCGACCCGGACGATCGCGTCGCGATCTTCACGGCGCGCATTCTCCGGCTGGGTGGTCATGAACGGCAGGCGGGCGCGGTCCGGCCAGAAGCGCCACGCGACATAGCCGCCGAGGTGGAAGTCGTTGAACACCGGGCCGCGGATGCCGTGCGCCTCGACGAAGTCGCAGGCCGCGACCGGCAGCGCGTCCTGATCGAGCGAGATTCCGAGCGGCAGATCGGGATTGCTCCACTCGGGAATCCCGATCGCGAGGCAGCCGACCGCCGCGGCCAGCGGCGGCAGCGCGCGTGGGGGCGCGGGCAGCAATCCGCGTGGAATCGCCTGAACCGCGGCGGCCAGGTCGCGCGCCAGGAACGGCGCCGCGAAGATCGCGAAGATGCCGAGGAAGCGCTGCGAGTGAACGCTGGCGGCGAGCAGCAGCGCCCCGCCCGCGATCTCGACCACGTCGAAGCCCGACCTGCCTGCGGCATGTGCCCGCCGCCAGCGCCACAGCGCCAGCGCCGCCCACGATCCCACCAGCGCCACCAGCCCGTCGCGCTGGTGCACCGACATGTCGAGCGGCTGGAGCTCGGCGATGAAGCGGAAGATCGGCTCGCGGCTCCACACGAAGAGAAACTCGAACGGCTGGGCGAGCGCCGCCACGCCCCACGGGTTGACGAACAGCGCGAGCGCCGCGAGCAGCACCAGCCGCCACGGCCGCCCGCCGCGGCCGTCGAGCAGGTAGAGCCCCCACAGGAAGAACAGCAGATACCAGGAGAGGTGGACGTTCACCCACACCCCGGCGATCGGGATCAACCACGCCCGGTGATCGGGGCCGGGCTCCGCTCCACGGGACCCCCCGCGGCGCGTCTCGAGGATCCACAGCGATGCGGCGAACAGCAGGGCCGCGAGCGCCTCGGGGCGCACGTCGGTGCGAAGCCGCGCCACCACGCCGCACCACGACAGCGCCACCAGCGCCCCCGGGCCGCGGGCGCCCATGCGCCGCGCCGTCACCCACAGCAGCGCGAAGGTGGCGAGCTCGATCGCCCATCGCCACGCGAACAACGCGGCCACGCCGCCGGCGCTCCAGACCGGCCAGAGCAGAGCGCGGAACAACCACGACGACATCACCTGGGGGGCGCCGAAGTTGGTCCAGGTCCACTGGTCGTGCATCGGCAGGCCGCGTCCGGACCAGATTGCCTTGCCGGTGACGAGCAGCGTCCACAGGTCGGTGTCGTAGAGACGGTAGCCGGCCGAGAGCAGCAGGCTCGCGGCGGCAGCGAGCGCGGCCACGACCATCAGCGGGTGCCGCAACGGGAGCGCCGCGCCGGACGAAACCGAGCGCGAGCCCGGGCGGGCGGAGCCTTCGGATCGGTCGCCGCGCGGCCAGCGTCCGCGCGCGCGGGAGTGGCGCTTCATCGGCAGAAGGCGATCGAGAGTCCGTAGGCGGTCGCGGCCAGGAACAGCCACTGAACGGCGCCGGCGGTGAGCGGGGCCCAGCCGGCTTCGCGCAGATCCGAGAACCCGGTCTGCAGTCCGACGCCGGCCATGGCGACGCACAGCAGCCACAGATCGGCGCGACGGAGCTGTTCGAGCGCCGGCGCCGGAATCCATCCCAGCGAATTCACGCACGCGAACACCAGGAACATCACCAGAAACCACGGCACCGGTGCGACGTGCGCCTGGCCCGCCTGTTGATGGCGACGCCGCATCATCGCGCTCAAGCCGAAGACCACCGGCGCGAGCAGTGCGATGCGCGCGAGCTTCACCACCGTCGCGACCCGCACCGCCTCGTCGCTCTTGCCGAACGCCGCGGCCACCACCTGTGCCATCTCGTGGAGCGAAGCGCCGTCCCACACGCCGAACACGAAATCGTTCATGGCGAACCGCCGGCCGATCAGCGGATAGAGCACGATGCCGATGGTGCCGAACAGCGTGATCACGCCGATCGCGATCGCCGAGTCGCGTTTCTCGCCCTGCACCACGCTGTCGGCCGCCACCACCGCCGAGGCGCCGCAGATCGCGCCCCCCACCCCGAGCAGGAGCCCGAGCTTTTCAGGTACGCCGAGGCGCCGCGCCATCCACCAGCCGAAAGCGAGCGCGGCGCAGCACGAGATCGCCACCACGCCGAGCGCGGGGAGCCCGATCTTCCCCAGCTCGGCCAGCGAAAGGCGGAGGCCGAGCCCGGCGACCGCCCAGCGGAGCAGCGGCCGCTGCGCGAGACGCAGGCCGGGGGTCGTGGAGGCGGGGAGCGGAAGGATCGAGCGCACCAGCATACCGAGCAGGATCACGACGAGGAGCGCGCTGACATGCAGGTGCTGCTGGACCCACGGGCGATCGGCGAGCACGAAACCGGCGGTGGCGAGCAGCGCGGCGAGCAGCAGTCCGGGGAGCAGCGCGATCACGCCGGACTTCGGCGCGGTGACGTCGCTCAAACGTGCCTCCGGCCGCGCGGCCGCCGGCGCGACTCCGCGCGGTCGACGGCTTCACTCACGCCGTGTAGCTCAGCTCGCGAAATGCGCGACGCCAGCCGCCATCCACCGGATTGAAGATGTGGCAGTAGGTCATCTCGCCGCCGTAGACGTGAAGCGTCACCGCCGGCATGTCGCCGGCGTTCTCGAGCACGTGGTACTCGAAGGGCGGGATCAATGCGCCCGCTTCGCCGGGGCCGGCGTGGATCTCGTTCTCTTTTCGGAACTGGACGACGCCGGTGTCGGGGTCGCCGCCGTGCACCGAGTAGGAGGTGACCCGAATCCGGCCCTGGTAGACGCACTCGACGCACCACATGCCGGCGTGGTCGTGGAGCGGGGTTCCCTGCCCGCGATCCCAGACCATGACCAGCGCGGTGTAGCGGCCGGCGGGATCGCGATGCAGCAGGCGGCGAGCGTAGACATTGGGGGTGGGCTGGAGGAATGCGGGGTCGAGAAACTGCTCGCCGGCACTCAGCATTTCGCTGAGCACGCGCTTCACGTTGCGACATCGACCTTCGTCGTCGCGGACCGCGACCGCCTCGTCCAGACGGCGCACCAGCTCGTCGACGCGTGCGGATCTCTGGGGTGTGACGGTCATGGGGTAGCCCTCCTGGTGCGAGGAAGAGTAGCAGAGGCCCGGCTCCCGGAAACGCGCTTTTCTCGCGCCCGGCTCGAGCGCGGCGGGCCCGCGCCATTGTCCTGGTTGTGCGGCGAAGACTGTGGATCGTTTCCCGCGGACCGGAATTCGGCAGAAACCGGACCGCATTTCAATGACTTAGCGGCCCGCATCCCCCCATCAACCATCTGCGCCGCACGACAATTGTTTTGACATCGAAGCAATTGCTTCGACATCGAATCGATTGCGCCGGCGGGTCCGAGGCCGCGGATCGGGGCGGCGCCGGCTCGGTCGCTCGAGAGGTTCGCTCATGTGGCAGGCATTGCTTTCCACCACCCCCGATCCGGCGGTGGCGCTGGTTCGCATCGTGCTGGGGCTCGTGATCCTTCCCCACGGACTCCAGAAGCTGTTCGGCTGGTTTGGCGGCGGCGGGCTGCGCGGCACGCTCAGCGGCTTCGCCAGCATGGGTATTCCCTATCCGCTCACGGCGGCGGCGATCACCGCCGAGTCGCTGGGATCGGTGGCGCTGATCTTCGGGGTGTTCGGCCGCCTCGCGGCGCTCGGCATTGCCGTGGTGATGCTGGTCGCGACCCTGCGCGTCCATCGGCCCCACGGCTTCTTCATGAACTGGTACGGGCAGAACCAGGGCGAGGGCTTCGAATACCACCTGCTGGCGATGGCGCTCGCGCTGGTCGTGATCTGGCACGGCAGCGGCGCCTGGTCGGTAGATCTGTGGCTCTCGCGGCTGCTGCACTGAGGCGCGTGCTAGGGTGGGCCGGACGGGCGATCGTCCGGGCCCAGCCCTGGCCACGAGGAGACACCGCATGCCCACCCGCTATTCGGGAAACCCGGCCGAGGTTCGCGCCCTCAACGCGCACATCAAGCTGATGCGCGCGGCCGGCACGCTCAAGACGCTGCTCGAGCGCTGGGTGAACGCGGCCGGGCTCACCGAAAGCCAGTTCGGAGTGCTCGAAACGCTCCTGTTCCTGGGTCCGCTGTCGCCGACGGCGTTGAGCGAGAAGCGCCTGAGCAGCGGTGCCAACATCACGACCGTGCTCGACAATCTGGAGAAGCGCGAGCTGGTGCGCCGCGAGCCGAGCGAGAACGATCGGCGCTGCAGCCGCGTGCAACTGTCACCCGAGGGCCGGCGCCTGATCAGCCGCATCTTCCCGGCGCACGCCGGCGAGATCCGCGAGCTGTACTCGGTGCTCACGCCCGGGGAGCAGGAAACGCTCGGCGCGCTCGCCCGGAAGCTCGGACTCGGCAACGCCGGTCGGACCGCGGGCGAGAGGGTCAAGCTCAAGCGCGAACCCGCCCCGGTGCGAACGCGCCGTGCGACTCAGGCGGCGGGCAGGAAGTAGAAGGCCATCGCCAGGATGCCGTAGACCGCCAGCATCAGTGCGCCCTCGAGCCAGTTCGATTCGCCATCCTGCGAGACAAGACTGGCGACCGCCGCGCTGATTCCGACCGCCAGCACCTCGAAGGGCGTGAAGCGCAGATTCATCGCGCCGTGCGGCAGCGCGTAGGAGACGAACACCAGCAGTGGGGCAACGAACAGCGCGATCTGAATGCTCGAGCCGATCGCGATGTTCAAGGCGAGATCCATCTGGTTGCGGATCGCCAGGGTGACCGCGGTCGAGTGCTCGGCGGCGTTGCCGATCACCGCCACCACGATCACCCCGACGAACACCGGCGTGAGGCCGAGCGACTCCGATGCCCCCTCCACCGCGCCCACCAGCAGTTCACTCATCCACGCCACCAGCGCCGTGGCCACCAGCAGTCGCAGCACCGGGCGCCACAGCGGTCCGCGTTCGACCTCGGTCGCCGCGTGTCCCGGGCCGGCGAACAGGTGCCGGTGGGTGCGCAGGCTGAAGGCCAGGCTCAGCACGTAGACCGCGAACAGCACGATCGCGATCTCGAGCGAGAGGCCGCGCTCGAGCGCCGCCTCGCTGGCCGCATCGAGCCGCGCGTTCCGGATCGCGGCCTCGGCCACGAAATGGAAGACCGCCGGCACCAGCAGGCCGATCGCCGCCAGCGCCAGCAGCGTGGAATTGGCCGAGGCGGCGGCGCGATCGAAGCTCTGCTTTTCGCGGCCGATGCCGCCGAGACAGCAGGCGAGACCGGTGACCAGCAGCACGTTGCCGATGATGCTCCCGGTGAGGCTGGCCTTGACGACGTCGTACAGCCCGCGCTGCATCGCCGCCAGCGCGATGATCAGCTCGGCGGCGTTGCCGAAGGTGGCATTGAGCAATGCGCCGATGCCGGCGCCGAGGCGCGCGGCGAGGCGCTCGGTCGCGTCGCCCATCTGGCCGGCGAGTGGAATCACCGCCAGCGCCGCGAAGCCGAACACGGCGATGCTGCCCCAGTGCAGCGCGGCCGCCAGCGGCGCCAGCACCACGAACAGCAGCAGCAGTTGAAGCGCATTCTCGGGCGCGAACCAGGCGCCCCGGCGCGCGGCGGCGGCCGGCATGCGATCAGCGCCGCGGGTAGCGGATCCCGAGCGCGAACATGAAGAACTGTGGGTTGTGGCCCTCGGACCACACCTCGCCGTTCGCGCTCGGCACCACCAGCACGTCGAAGCTCGCAACCACCGAGAAGGCGGTCTGGTAATCCCACGATCCGCCGCCGCCGATCAGGAACGAGAGATTCAGCTGACGCGCGGCGGTGCGCACCAACGATTGTCCGCTGCGAAAGACTTCGAAGTTCTGCTTGAACGAGGACACGCCCACACCGAACTCGTCGTAAACGCCGAACTTTCGCGCGAGCTTCGCGCGGTACTGAAGCAGCGCATGCGTGGGAATCACTTGCAGCTCGGCGTTGGCGGTGAGCGGAGCAGAGAGCGATCCCACCTCGCGCGCGATATCGGTGACGTCCTGCTTCTCGGCGAACTCGCCGCTGCGCACGCCGAACACCAGATGATCGGTGAAGCCGTAGGTCGCACCCACCATGAACCCGAACTGGGGCGCGTAAAGGTCGGTCACCGAGTGGATGCCGGCGATGCCGGTGTTGCCGCCGAGCTGGCTGCCGACGCCCTGCAGCTCGACCTGGAAGCCGATCGGGGCCGCCCCGCTCGGGCGAGGCGCGACGGCCAGAGACAACGCCGCGAGGAGGAGCGTGGCGGTCGCGAAGCGAGGCACGGTGCGGTCCTCCGAAGACGTGGGCGGCGGGCAACGAGGCTGGCCAGTCTTGCCGGACGCCTTGCGCCTGTCAACGCGGATTCGCGGCCAGCAGGCGCTCAAGCTCCGACCCGATGGTGCCGATCACTCCACGGAGGGCCGGCATCCGCACGTCCGGCCTCCACCGCCGCCGGAGAAACTTCATGCGACTCGGAACCCTCGTGCGTGCCGCCGTGCTGGCCACTCTGCTGCCGGTGCCGATCGCCGGCTGTTCGCAGAAGGCGGAACTGCCCGACGCCTACTACGCTCAGGATCTGGTGCCCCTCTATCCCCACGCCAGGCTGATGGACCAGATGGGCAGCAATTCCTTGGGCGATGGGCCGGGCGCGTCGTGGGACGGCATGGCGTGGTGGTTTCGCAGCAAGGATCGCCCCGAGCGGATCGTGGCGTACTACGACGAGCATCTTCACGGCTGGCAGAAGGACGTCGCCGGAGACGGCGAAGTCGTCTATCGCACGGTGCCGCCCGGCGGCGAGGATGGCGAAGAGGTCTACGTTCGCATCAAGGCGAACGGCGAGATCCAGATCGGCGAGTCGGTGAAGTCGGGGAAGAAGGCGAGCCGGCAGAGCTGATCGGGGCGCCGCCCGGCGCCCGGCCGATTCCTGCCAGCGCTCCGCGCCCGCTAACACGACGGGCGGGAGCCGGTCGCTCCCGCCCGTGGCCGGAATGCTCGTGAGGCGGGCGCCTTACGAACACCCCAGCGAGTTTCCGCAATTGAGGCACTTGTAGCAGGTGCCGTTGCGAATCGTGATGTGGCCGCACACGTCGCAAATCGGCGCGTCGCCCGAGAACTTCGAGGCTTGCTGATTGATGCCGCCTTCGCCGGCCACCGCCGCCACCCGATTGCCGCCCGGCGCGCCGCGATCGATCGCCGCGGGCGCGAACGGATCGCCGACCGGCGCCGACTCGGCGGCATGGCCGTTGGTCTCCTGGCGATGCTCCTTGCCGACCGGCCGATCGGTGGCGCGCGGGCGCGGCTGGCCGGTGAGGCTCTCGTCGATGATGTGGGCGAGATCGGTGCGGTTCAGGTACTCGAGCCCGAGCACGCGGAACACGTAGTCGACGACGCTGGTGGCGGCGCGGATGTTGTCGTGCCCGTCGACGCGCCCGTGTGGCTCGAAGCGCGTGAAGCAGAACTGATCCACCAGATCCTCGAGCGGCACGCCGTACTGGAGCCCCATCGACACGGCGATGGCGAAGCAGTTCATCATGCTGCGGAACGCCGCGCCCTCCTTGTGCATGTCGATGAAGATCTCGCCGAGCGTGCCGTCTTCGTACTCGCCGGCGCGCAGGAACACCTTGTGACCGCCGATGCGCGCCTCCTGCGTGAAGCCGTGGCGGCGCTTGGGCAGCCGGCGGCGGCGCAGCTTGGGCGGCGTCACCGAGTCGGCCGCGCTCTCGACGCGCTTGGCGGTCGCGAGCGGCTGGCTGTGCTTCGAGCCGTCGCGATACAGCGCCACCGCCTTGAGCCCCAGCTTCCAAGAATCGAAGTAGATCTTCTCGACGTCCTCGACCGTCGAGTCGCCGGGCAGGTTCACGGTCTTGCTGATCGCGCCCGAGATGAACGGCTGCACCGCCGCCATCATGCGGATGTGGCCCATCGGCTGGATGAAGCGCTTGCCCTTCGGTCCGCAGCGATTCGCGCAGTCGAACACCGCGTAGTGCTCAGCCTTGAGTCCCGGCGCCCCCTCGATGGTGAGACTGCCGCAGATGTGCGCGTTGGCCGCCTCGATCTGCTCGTCGGTGTAGCCGAGGAACGGGAGCGCCGAGAACGTCGGCTTCTCGCGCTCGGCCTGGCTCACGCCGAGGCGCGTCAGCGTCTCGTCGCTCATCATGCCGCGCGAAAACGCGAAGCGGATGTCGAGCATGCCGGGCAGCGCGTTCTCGAGGCGATCGACTTCCTCGTCGAGCAGCCCCTTGTGCATGAGCGTGCTGCGATTGACGTGCGGCGCCTCGTCGAACGAGCCCGAGCCGACCGCGTAGCGCACGATGCGATCGACGGCCTGATCGGTGTAGCCGAGCCGGCGCAGCGCCAGTGGTACCGACTGATTGACGATCTTGAAGTAGCCGCCGCCCGCCAGCTTCTTGAACTTGACGAGTGCAAAGTCAGGCTCGACGCCGGTGGTGTCGCAGTCCATCAGCAGGCCGATGGTGCCGGTCGGCGCCAGCACGGTGGCCTGCGCGTTGCGGTAGCCGTGCATGATGCCGAGCGCCATCGCGCGATCCCAGGCCTCGATCGCCGCCGCGCGCAGCTCGCGCGGAGCGAACGCGCTGTCGATCGAGCGCGCCGCCTCGCGGTGCTGCCGCATCACGTCGAGCATGCTGTCGCGGTTCTTCGAGTATCCCGCAAAGGTTCCCTTGCTGGCCGCCATCTCGGCCGAGAGCGCGTAGGCCTCGCCGGTCATCATCGCGGTGACGCAGCCGGCGTAGGCGCGTGCCGCGTCGCTGTCGTAGGGCAGCCCCTGCACCATCAGCAGCGTGCCGAGATTGGCGTAGCCGAGCCCGAGCGGCCGGTATTCGTACGACCGCTGCGCAATCTTCTCGGTCGGGTACGACGCGAAGCTGACCAAGATCTCCTGCGCCAGGAAGAAGACGCGATTGGCGTGCTTGTAGCCGTCCACGTCGAAGCTGCCGTCGTCGCCCAGGAACTTCATGAGATTGACGCTGGCCAGATTGCAGGCGGTGTCGTCCAAGAACACATATTCGGAGCACGGATTCGTCGCGTTGATGCGATCGGTGCCCTTGCAGGTGTGCCAGCGCTGGATCGTGTCGTCGAACTGGACGCCCGGATCGGCGCACTGCCACGCGGCCTCGGCGATCTTCCGCCACAGCTCGCGCGCCTTGTGCGTCTCGTGCACCTGGCCGGTGGTGCGGAAGGTGGTCTGCCAGGCGCCGTCCGTCACCACCGCGTTCATGAACGCGTCGTTGGCGCGCACCGAGTTGTTCGAGTTCTGGCCCGAGACGGTCTGATAGGCGTCGCCGTTGAAGTCCGAGGAATAGCCGGCGGCGATCAGCGCGCCGACCTTGCGCTCCTCGCGCACCTTCCACTGGACGAAGTCGACGATCTCGGGGTGGTCCGCGTCGAGCACCACCATCTTGGCCGCCCGCCGCGTGGTGCCGCCCGACTTGGTGGCACCGGCACCGCGATCGAGCACTTCGAGGAAGCTCATCAGCCCCGACGAGGTGCCGCCGCCCGAGAGCTTCTCCATGCGGCCGCGCAGTCGCGAGAAATTACTCCCCGTGCCACTGCCGAACTTGAAGACGCGCGCTTCATTCTTGGCCAGCTCGAAGATCGACATAAGATCGTCGTCCACCGACTGGATGAAGCACGCCGACACCTGCGGGCGCGAATAGGAGTCCTTGGTGACCTGCACGGCGGCGGCGTCGGGATCCCAGCTGAAATTTCCGCCCGAGCCCTCGATCCCGTATTCGTGCCACAGGCCGCAGTTGAACCACACTGGCGAATTGAACGCGCCGATCTGGTGCACCAGCAGATAGGCGAGCTCGGCTTCGAACGCCTCGGCGTCTTCGGCGCTGGCAAAGTAGCCGCCTTGCTGCTCGCCCGTGACGCGGATGGTGTGCGCGATGCGATGCACAACCTGGCGCACGCTGGTCTCGTGGCCCGGTGCGCCCTTCAGGCCGGCCTTGCGGAAGTACTTGCTCACCACGATGTCGGTGGCGAGTTGCGACCATGACTTCGGCACCTCGACGTCGTCCATCTGGAAGACCACCGAGCCGTCGGTGTTCGAAATGACGGTGCGGCGTTTCTCCCACAGAATCTCGTCCAGCGGATTCACGCCGCGCTTCGTGTAGCGGCGGGGAACGTGAAGTCCGGCGGTGGTGGGAGCGTTCGACGAATCGGTGGCGGGCACGTCGTGAATCAAACTCTGCGTCATGGGACCTCCCTGTCCCTCGCGGATGCGGCGACTTCCCCGTGCGGAGTTCGCGGCGATCGGCGCTTCGTGAACCGATCAGAGACGCGTGAGCCGCTCGCGCGGCCAGGCGCATCCTGCTGTGTCTCGATTCCGAACCGACGCGTGGCTGCCGCGCCCCCTGCTCTTCAGCCAGACCGCGGTGGCGAGGAGGGCAAGAGACACCTCGACGCCCGCGCGGGCTGACCCGCTACGACTGCTGCTGCTCGGTGCTTCGTCGTTCGCGTGATTTGGAAAGCGCTGCCCGCCGGTTCGCGAGGGTCGATCACTACCGACGGTGACCGCTTTTATCCCTCGCCGCGCCGCTTCCGGCAAGAGGATTTTTTCGCCTCGATTTTCGCGGGCGGGATTCGATTCTCGAACGGCAGAGGGCGCGCAGCGTTGGATTCACGCGAGGGAAACGGCGGTGAGGTGGCGCGAACCCCGTCCCTCGCGGGCTTGGGCTGGCGTGGCGATCCCGGAATCAGATCGTTGCGCGAGCGGAGCAGTGCGCGGCCTCGCTCACGGCCACACCAGCACCGGCAGAATGTCGGCGCCCGCGCTGCTTTGATTCGTGACCTCGGTGGCGGTGCTGGTGATCAGATTGAAGCTCCACACGTCGAGTCCACCCATTCCCGTCGGCCGGTCGGACACCATCAGCAAGTTGGTTCCGTCATGGCTCAGAGACGGCTGCATTTCGTCCGACGTGGTGTTCCCGGTGAACGGCACGAGCGTCAGGCTGTTGACGTCGGCGAGCATGATGTCGAAGCCGTCGCCGGCGTTGCGATCGGTGGACCAGGCAAGCGTTCGCCCGTCGCCCGAGATGCAGGGCTCGCGATCCTCCGACGGCGAGGTCATTCCCGCGATGTCGATGAACGACGTGGTCGGCAGCTGGTAGAGGAACACGTCGTCGTTCCCGTTTCGATCGCTCACGAACACAATGCGATGCGCCTGGGCGTCGCAGGCCGGAGCGTGGTCGTTGGTGCCTGGCGGCCCCGCCAGCCCCGGCAGGGGAATGAACGCCAGGTTCACGACGTCGTAGAGCCGGAGCTGCTTCGCCCCGAGGGTGTCGCGCACGAACAACAGCTTGGCGCCGTCGAGCGAGAGGTAGGGTTCGGTCGCGTTCGCGCCCGGGATGTTCACGTTCACGTCCACGGTGCGCGCGTGCGAGTCGGTGTTGTAGAGCACTACCCGCTTGTTGAACGAATAGCCGGTGGCCGGATCCTCCTCGTAGGCCAGCGTCGTGTTGTCGCTGTTGATGCTGGGCTTCAGCGCGATGACGGTGTCCGAGGCCGGGTACTGCGCGTAGCTCGCGCCATCGAGGGTGAGGAAGTAGTTGCGGTACTTGCCGGCCGGCTGGCCCCGGTCGCTCGAGAACACCATGAACTTGGTGGGCCCGGGAACCTTGGGGGCGGCCGGGCTGCTCTTGGAACAGCCGGCGAGCCACGGGCACAGGACGGCCAGCGAGAGCCCGGCCAGAAGCGAGAGCCGGGCGCGAAGCGGTGGAATGAGTTGGAACGGCATTCAGTCTCCGTGCGGGCCCGGTCGGCCAGGGTAGAGAGCGTCCCGAGTCTAGCCCCTACCCCGGGGCCTGTCGAAGAACTTGACGCCGCAGCCTCAGCCGCGGGCTTAGCGTTCTGTTGAGGCTCAGCCCCTAGTATCGGAGGCCCACGAACATGGAGGCCCCGGTGCCAATCCAAGCGTACCGCGCGGCCGACTCGGGGTCATCAGCATGGGCACGGAACACGTCGGCCTGGAGTCCCAGCGTCGGTCTCAGTTGCCACAGTGGCCTGCCGACCGCCCTCAGCTTGAGGCCGCCACCTACGAAATAACCACGCGGCCCCGATTGGCTAACGTTGGCGTTCTCGAGCCACGAGCGCAGTTCGCCGTACTCGGCGAGAGCCGCCACCTCGAACGCCACGCCATTCGAGCGCAAGGGTGCCGCTACGATCCCGGCATGCCCGCGCCATTCGGTGTAAGAGGTGCGCGCGTGATAGCCGGTTCCCTCCTCGAAATACCACGAGCCCCCGACTCCTCCGCCAACGAGAAGTCCGAAGGCGCTCCTGGGGGCCGCGACCGTCAATTCGGCCTCAGCCCCTGGAACGGCGATGCGGGCGGGCTCCGCGCCGGTCACCCTAATCGCATCGGTCGAGCGTGCGACCGCAGCGACTTCGAACCGGACCACGCGCTCTCCGCTCAGAGCACAACTCGCCCAAAGGAGGACCGATGCGGAAGTCGCCACAACCGCCGGCCAAAGCCGTTTCGGTCCCGTCGTACAGCTCTCCTTGTCAGTGTGCTGGGGCAAGGGTCACAAATCTCCTGACCTGTTTCTCTCCGTCAAAGAATACTGATAGGAAATAGACCCCCGCAGGCATCCCGTGCCAAGCCATCCGGTTACGATCAAGTGATAGCATCATCGGCCCATCGGCGACGACGCCGCTGAATGGGAGGGCTACCGACCTACCTGCTACATCAAAGACCTCCGCCCTCAGACTCCCGCGCCTGGGAATTTCCAGCAGGATCCTCGCCTGGCCTCTGACTGGATTGGGCATGACGCTTACCTTTAGGTGTCGCGCAGGCTTGCCGTCAACGCCGACCGAGTTGCCGGGGCCAATGGCGGTGTACGCGAGATGCAACGGGCCAAAATCTGTCGGCCATGTGAACATCAACGCGCCATTGTGCGCGTTGTGGACTTCATAGACCTTGGTCTCGAGGACCACCTGAGATGGGCTGACTGAGACGACTCTCCCCGTATTCAACGTCTCGAGAAGGGAATAATGCGGAACCACTATCCCCCAAGTTGTATCGTAACTTGGGTCACCAGCCCCCCTGCTGCCTGATGACCTGACCCACACAGCGGGCGTCCCAGCAAACCCGATCGGAAATGTAACAGTCGTCTGCATTCTCCTCACATAGCAAATGTAGGAATCGTCGTGGGGACAAAAGTCCGGATCCGGTGGGGGCGGAGGGCAAGGTGGATAGGCAGCATGAACGTCATAAAATTGCAACGGGATCGAGGGGTCGTTTGGGTTAACGCAGACAAACGGAGTCGAATGGTCACCAACACCGTCTGCGATCAGGTGAAGCAGCAACTTGGGCCTTCGAATGAATTCCAGAGCTGCGCGCGCATTGACCAGGCCTCGGCCAACCAGGGTGGTGTCCGTCTCAGGCAGCGGCTTGGCGGTGCGTTGAAGAATTTGGGCGATGTCCTCTCCTGTGAGCTGAGGGCAGTAGTCCTTCAGCAAGACGGCTGCACCGGTGACAAAGGCGGACGCGGCGGACGTGCCGCCGAATCCGAGGCCAGTGGGGGGTGGGAATTGCGGCTGGAGCTGGCAGCCCGGCGTGGGCACCAGCCAGCCTTCCTGGTTTGAGTTGTTGTCGAAACTGGCAGCAGCAATGAAGTGTCCCCCCGGCGCGGCGATGTCATTCCATGGGCCGATAACGGAGCCCCCGCATTGGTACAATTCCGGGATAGAGCACACAAACGGCGTCATTATCTGGGTGTCGTCCCAGCGGCGGCCGTTGGGGAGAACCGCGCTGACCCCAAATACCTGCGCCTTAAGTGCTGCTGGGTACGACGGCAGATTGTCGTTCTCGTTGCCCATTGCTGCGACGAGCAAATGCCCGCGGTTGAACGAGTTTAAGGTCGCGTCGTACAGAACTTGGATGTCTGGGTCGTACGGAGGTGTTTGATGCATCGCTGATGCGATGGCGTTGTTTGTAACGCCGATGCCGGCAGCGTCGGCCCACGCATAGGCGCGGGCCACGGAAGACGGGCTGACCTCAGCTTGGTCGTCAACGGCCCGGATAGAGATGAGCCTCGAGTTCCAGGCTACTCCGGCCGTCCCGGCAACGTTGTTCGTGGCCGCTCCAATGATGCTGGCGATGCCTGTGCCGTGGTTGCCATAGTCACTGGCATCTGCGGTGTCCTTGCAGGCATCTGCGACGCAGACACCATATTCAGCGTGGCCTGCGAGATCGGGATGTAGAATATCGACGCCCGTGTCGATGATCCCCACTTTGATCTCAGATGGCCCGGTGGTGAGGTCCCAGGCGCCAAGCGCGTTGATGTCGAGGCCGGGCGCCCCGACGAACTCGCCGCCGCAGTAGACGCTGCCGAGATTCTGCAGACCCCACTGAACTGGGAAGAGCGTGTCATTGGGCGCCGGCGAGTAGGACGGCGACGAGAGAGAGAGGTCCTTGGAGACATACATGAGGTCGGGGTCCAGCTTGAGGAGACTCTCCGCGGCAGCTGCGTCGGCTCCTGGCAGAAGTTCCACGCGGTAGATGTCGGCGAGGTCCTCGAGGTGGACCGGCTCCCCCAGCTCGTTGACGGAGTTAGTGTCTGCATGTTCGAACTCCGGTATGAGCCTGATGAGGCCAGAGACGCCGGCGGAGGCGAGGTAGTCCTGCGCCGAGGGGGACGAGAAGGAGAAGCTCGAAAGCGTTTCGTCTACCAGTTGCGTCTGGGATGCCCTGTAAGGGAAGAACCTGATCACAATGTGGGAGCTATTAGCTGCGGCTGCTGGAGACATCGACGCTGGTACCTGCGCAGCGGCCCTGACGCCGCCAGACGACTCGAGCGTTAGCGCGGCCGACTGCAGCGCTTGCCCCGGGGCGATGGGCGCCGACATTAGGGCGACCTGCCCAAGCGCCGATCCAAGGATCTGCACAGGAGTCGAGTCCCGCCCGCTGGAAGACAGGTAAGCGGAGGAGACGTTATTAAGGCCTATCCCGGTGGCGGCAAGCGCGAGCCTATTACCAAACCAAGCGCATTGCGCCGAGGTCATGATGGGGACGGGAGGGAGGCCGATGCCTAAGTTGACCGTCACGGAATCAACCGCAGCTTCGTTCTGCCCGGCGCCGACGGGCGCGATGAGGACAATCTTCGCTCTTGCCGCGGCGGGCAAACGGGCGACGTAGTAGGCGGATGTCGCGGATGGCACCCCGGGAGCGCTGGAAAAGTTCTCGTAGGTGACGTGGGCGATGGAATCAGCATTGCTGATGGCGGCGCCCTCCCCAGCGAAGGCCGCGCCGCTCGGGTCCGCCGCAACCGTCATTCCCGAAATTACAAGTCCGTTCCCTTGGCCGTCGTCGCACGCGAACACCATCCGCCAAGAGGCCGGAAGGACGATCTCACCTGCTGCGGTAACCACCTCGAGCGTGCACGCCGCAGCTGCCGTCAATTGAATGTCCTTGGATCCGTTCTGCCACGCCAAAGAGAGTGCCGCCGCATCAGCGGGGAGCGCGAGCACCAGCGCCGCAAGAAACAAAGGCGCCTTCATTGCGACCTCCTGAGCAGCTGCCGAGCGCCAGTCCGGCTCCGGTAGGCGTCGGCTAGCTAAGGTTGGGGCGGGCTCCACCATGTCACCTGAACGGGTGGCCGGGAGAGCCGGTCGAGCAACGGCCGAATGAACAGCGAAATCACCGAGTCGCCCGGCGCGAGGCCAGCAGTCAGGACACGCGTTCCGTCGGGCGAGATGCGGTCGAAATGGCTGGAAACGTTTGGCAAGGAATCAGCGGGGGATCCAGAAACATCAGCAAAGTAGCTCTTGAAGACCGCGGGGTACGGTCCGTAGCCGAACACGACTCCGCGGCGTCCGCGGACTGGGTCGAGGAACGGCTGGAGGTCTGAAATGAGTCGGCCAGGATCGGCCTGAAAGAGCGTTGCGAGGTCGGAGCCGTCGGGGCGCGCGAGCAAAATTCTATGGCCCTGGGGCCCGAAGTTTTCGAGCGCGACGCGGCCATCGATGGGCAGCGAGCAGATGTCCGAAGCCCTGAGCACCTCTCCAGCCGAAGAAACCGCTCGGTCCACGTGGTCCAATAGGCTGTAAGCGTGGACCCCGAACGAATCCGGAGGCAGTGACACGTCGCCATAGACGCGGATGTACATGATTGAATTGTCGCCGTTCGTCCAGACCGGAAAATCCTCACCGCTTGGCGTGTAGAACGGAGCAATCCACTTCCCCGACGCCACGTCGATGATGTAGATCCGCAGGGCATACGAGAGCAGCAGCCGGCGGCCATCCGACGAGAAGGATCCGTTCATGGGCCAAAGGAGATTGGCGGGGAAGAGATACCTGGGATGATGGTCGCCGAGCTGGACCACGTAGATTCCAGGCGGTCCGGCGCTGCTGCGGATGATCCGGCGGAACGCAATTGTGCGACCGTCGGGTGCCCATGCGAAGGGATAGTCCGAACTGTAGGGCAGGCGCTGAACAGGTGGAGTGACCGCGGGCGCGGTGGGCTTGGGAGCGCAGCCGCAGAGCGCCAGCGCGAACGACAAGACGCCGAGGCACTGGACAGCCAGTCTTGGCCGTCCACAGCAAGTTCCGCCTCGTTTGGGCCACCCTTCTGAGCACTTCGCCGAGTCGAGATTCACGTCAGCTATTCAAAGGCTTTTTCCGCTCGGTCGCAATTGGTTTCGACCACGGCGTGGTCACCCACGGTGCCCGGGCTTGGGCTATCCTTTCCACACCCCGTTGCGCCGCGCCCGGAGATCGTTCGCTTGCGCCTGCCTCATCTCACCGCCGCCCTCGCGCCGCTCGCCGCCCTGCTGCTGGCCGGCTCGCCGCCCGCCACGGCGGCCTCGACCGCGGCCGGCCCGCTCGCGATCACCCGCAATTTCACGCTGCTCTCGCACTTCGACGAATTCCCGGCGCCGCCCGGCGAGACCGGCTACTCGGCGTGCTGGTCGTACGTCCACGGCGACGGCCGCGAGTACGCGATCCTCGGGCTCCAGATCGGCACCGCGATCTACAACGTCACCGATCCGGTCCACGCGTACCGCGTCGCCTACATTCCCGGACCGGTCTCGACCTGGCGCGAGGCCAAGTCGTACCGGAACTGGGTCTACATCACCACCGAGGGCTCGGGAATCGGCCAGGGTCTGCAGATCGTGCGCATGAGCGATCCCGAGCATCCGGTGCTCGCCGCCACCTACACCACCAACTTCATCCGCTCGCACACCGTGGCGATCGACACCACGCGAGCGATCCTGATCTGTAACGGCACCACCAACGCGCAGGGCCAGGGCACCGGCATGCGCGTGCTGTCGATCGCGAACCCCGAAGCGCCGGTCGAGCTGTCGTGGTGGCCGGGAGGCACGGTGCCGATTGCTGCGGCCGACTACGTTCATGACTGCGTGCCGGTCGGGAACCTGCTCTACGCCGCCTCGATCTACGGCGGCTACGCGCGGGTCTTCGACTTCAGCAATCCGGCGGCGCCGGCGATGCTCGAGTCCTGGACCTATCCCGGGGCGTTCTCGCACAACATCTGGCCGGATCGGGACGGCCAGACGATCTACGTCACCGACGAAGTGAACGGCGAGCCGCTCAAGATCTTCGACGTGTCGGACCCCGCGCATCCCCAGCTCGTCAACGGCATCACCTCGAACCCGCAGGCGATCGTCCACAACGCCCACGTGCTCGGAGACGAGCTGTATCTCGCCAACTACACCGAGGGGGTGCGCGCGCTCGACATCAGCGATCCCCGGCATCCCGCCGAGTTCGCGAGCGCCGACTCGTATTTCGGCCCTTCGGGCGGCTTCTACGGCGTGTGGGAAGCGTGCCCCTACTTCCCCTCCGGCATCGTGATCGCGAGTGACCGCGAGACCGGGCTCTACATCTACCGGCCGGATCGCGACTACGGCCTGATCCGTGCGCGCGTCGCGTACGCCGACGGCTCGCCGGTCGCGCGCGCGCAGGTGATGCTCACCACCCAGGGCGATTCGCTCGAGACGCCGAGCGACGGCATCGTTCAGTTCGCGCCCTCGCCCGGCGCCCATACCGTTCGCGCCCGCGTGTTCGGCTGCTACGACGCGAGCGCCACGCGCCTGGTCTCGACCGGCAGTCGCGACACGGTGCTGCTGACGATGATTCCGCGCGCGCGGTCGCCGTTCTCGGGACTGGTGCGCGACGCGCGCACCGGCGCGGCGCTCGAGGACGCCGAGGTGCGGCTCGAGTACACGCCGCTGGCCACGATCCGCACCGATCCCGGCGGGCGCTTCGACTTCGGCAAAGTGCCGGTGGACGCCTATCGGCTCTCGGTGCATGCGCCGGGCTACGTGCCGCTGTCGCTCGCGATGCCGGCCGGCGGCCTCTATCCCGGACAGACGCTGTCGCTCCAGCCGGCCGAGTTCCACGACGACTTCGAGACCGATCGCGGCTGGACCGTCGGCGGTCCCGGCAGCGGCGACGACGCGACCACCGGCCGGTGGGTGCGCGTGACACCGCTCGGCACCGGCATCGTGCCGCTCCTCGCCGCCGGCGACGCGGTGCCGCCGTGCTGCCAGAACCTGCCCGCGTGCACCGGCCAGTGCCCGCCGGCGCTGGCGCGGAAGGCCGCGCTCGCCGAGCTGGGCGGAGCCGCCGCGTTGTCGGCGATCGTGGCCGCGGGCGCGGACGGTGACGTGGCGCCGGGCGCGGATCGCTCTCCCGGCGCGGGCACCCAGTGCTACGTGACCGGCCAGGGCAGCGATCCTTCCAACTTCACCGAGGCCGACATCGACAACGGGCACACGTCGCTCACCTCGCCGCGGCTCGATCTCTCGCGGATGGCGAAGCCGGCCATCGGCTACTGGCGCTGGTGGTACGCCACCGGGCGCGGCGACGACTGGTTTGCGGTGGCACTCAGCAACGACGACGGCGCGACCTGGGTGCCGGTCGACACGGTTTACGCGGGATTCGAGAACGCCTGGAAGGAAGTCTCGATCTCGGTGCGCGATTTCGTCGCGCCCACCGACCGCGTGCGCGTCCGCTTCAGCGCCGCCGACACGCCGCCCGACGACATCGTCGAGGCGGCGGTCGATGACGTCACCGCCTACGACGCGGCCGGCGCCGATCTGCCGGTGGCGCCGGCCGCGCCGCCCGCTTCGGGCGTCCGCGCCTGGCCGAACCCCGCGCGTGCCGGCGAGGCGCTGCGCGTGGCGTTCGCGGCGACTCTCAGGCCGCCCTCACGCGTCGCGCTCTACGATCTCGCGGGGAGGCGCGTGGACTTCACGGACGTGAGCTGGATCGCGTCCGGCGCGCCCTCGACGCTGGCGTGGAAGCCGGCAGTGCCGGGGCCGGGGCTCTATTTCCTGCGGCTCGAGGCCGGCGCATCCATGCTTGCCTCCACCCGGCTGGTCGTGGTGCAGTAGCGTGCCCCTGCGTCACGAGACCCAGCGAGCCCCCACTCGCGTTCAGGCCGCTCCCCACACCGGAGAACGCTCATGGGATGCCCCGTGGTTCACTTCGAAATCGGCTGCCGCGATCGGGCGCGCATCGAGACCTTCTATCGACGGCTGTTCGACTGGAACATCAATCCGATGGGCGTCGTGGATTCGAGCCCCAGCGGCATCGGCGGCCATATCAACGCGCTCGGCCACGAGCCGCACAACTACACCACGTTCTACATCGAGGTGAACGACGTCGCCGCCTATCTCGAGAAGGCCGGCGGGCTCGGCGGGCGCACGCTGGTCGGGCCGATCGAGATTCCCAACGGCACGTTCGCGTGGATGGCGGACCCCGAGGGCAACGTCGTGGGGCTGTGGAAATCGAAGCGCTGAGGCGCGCGTTTCAACCCGGGGACACGCCGATCGGCTCGCGCTGCGCGTCGAACCAGAAGATCCAGATCGCGAGCAGCCAGCCGATGTTGCCCATGATCGCGATGGCGCGATCGTTGGGCGGCGGCGGACCGGCGATGCTCGCGACGTAGAAGGCGAGCAGCACGACCACGAACGACCACATGCCGAGATGGCCGGCGAGATTCCTGGCGCGCGTGGTCCTGAGATAGATCGCGAGCCCGACCACGAACATCAGCGCCTCGACGATGATGGTCGCGGCCGGCGAGTTCCACAGCCCGAGCCCGACTTTGGGCCCGCCGCCCGGAATCAGGGGCAGGTCGGGCTGATGCGCGAACCAGTCCAGCACCCAGTGGCTCACGACGCCGGCGGCGATCACCCAGGCTGCGACCGAGTCGCGCGTCCGCCAGAAGTAGAGCAGCGCGAACAGCCCGCCCCACACGCACAGCATCAGCAGGCTGTGCGACCAGGGATAAGCGATGAACTCGAGGGTGGTGAAGGGGTTCGCGCTCCGGACGATTCGTACCTGCTCGATCCCGAGCAAGAGAAAGACCGGCCACAGCAGATCGGCGAGCAGCGGCGCGATCATCAGCGTGCCGAGCGAGGCGCGTGGCGCCACGCGTTTCGAGGCGAAACCGACGGCGAAATGGCCGATGAACATGGCGGCCTCCGGGCGTGAAATCTAGCACGCGCGCGGGGGCGGTGGGGATGCCTCGCGCCGCGGGGTGAATTCGTCGAGCCGGTGCTGGCCCGGTCTCAGCGCAGCACGATGGCGCGGCAGCTGGCGCGACCGGCGCTGCCCTCGGCGAGCGCGAAGTAGGCGCCG
Organism: Candidatus Sulfotelmatobacter sp.; assembly: GCA_035498555.1. Taxonomy (NCBI): domain Bacteria; kingdom Pseudomonadati; phylum Acidobacteriota; class Terriglobia; order Terriglobales; family Candidatus Korobacteraceae; genus Candidatus Sulfotelmatobacter; species Candidatus Sulfotelmatobacter sp. The sequence goes on along the minus strand of DATKAB010000062.1, from coordinate 10,348 downwards.
GACGCGATCTTCCGGCCCGAGGCGTCGGTCCCCGGCCAGTGGAGGGTCGTGCCCGCCGCGCTCGCGACATGCTCGCCGAGATCCGCGAGCCGCCGGCCCGAGAGATCCAGGATGCGCACGCGCGCGCTTCCACCGCGGTCGGAGCGGAGCGCGAAGTCCACGCCGCCGTGGTCCCGCGAAGGGCGCGCCTCGAGGCGCAGGCCGCCGGGAACCGCCATCGCAACCGGCTCGACCGCCGCCGTTCCGTTGTCATAGCCGTAGCGAACCCGCTGGATGGCCACCTCGCTCCCCGCGGCCCCGGTGCCGTCGCCGAAGTAGACGTTGTCCGGACTGGATCCGAGGATGGCCGGACCCAGCACCGTCGCCCCGATCCGCGCGCCGTCCAGCTGCAGAATCGCGCTATCGGCGACCACTGCAAGCCGATAGGTGTGAAAGCCCACCCCGCCGGACGGCACGAGCGGTATGCCGTTCGTGGGATCGAGCCGCAGATCGGTATTCACCGTGAGTCCCGGGGTCGCGATTCCAAGCGTGAGTCGCCGGCCCGTGGAATCCACCGCGTCGAAGTAGAAACCGGAGCGCTGCGTTCCGTCGCCCACGTTGCCGTTGTAGCTCGAGCTCGACACCGCGAGAACGATGACCATTTCGAACCCCGGCCGGAACTGGAACGGCACGTCCGCTCGCTGCCACCAGCGCGTCTCGGGATTGTTGGTGAGATGCGGGAGCAGCGCGCCACCGGAAACGACTGGCGCGGGCTCGGCGCCCGCGTCATCGACGAAGAGCCAGCCGCTCGCCTGCGGCAGAGCGCCGAGCGCCGCGTTGTAATCCACCAGGACCTGTGCGCGGACCGGAGTCGCGAACGCGACGAGCGGAAGCGACAACACTCCGAGCATCTGGCGAACTCGCATGAAGGAAAGTCCTCGACGGACGGTTTGCGCTCTCCCGACCCATGATTGGGACCCACGCGCCTCGCACAAATCACAAGCCGTCGAGCGGCCGCTCCCTCATCGACCCCGACGGGTTGCGGAACCCGTCGGAGGACGGAGCCAAGCATAATCGCGACAGGCACTTGATCATGTGACTCGGCAGGCGGATCATCATCGGACCGCACCGCCTTCTCGAACCCGCTCGATGATCGCGCCAGCTGCCCCAGATCGCGCGCCGCAATTCGGGCGCGCCCGAGCGCGACGTTCACGAGAGTTGACCCTTCTGGGACACCCCGGCGGTCTCCGCCTGCCGATACTATTGGGGTCATGGCTCGTACCCACGACCTGCGGCGAATCTGGGCGTCCACCGCGCTCGCGCTGTTCCTGCTCGGGAACAACTTCTGCGTGGTGACCGGCGCGCCGATGCTGTCGGCGGCGCCGGCGGGCGCCTCGGTTCGGCCGTCCGCTCCGCTCCACCCCTGTTGTGTCGCGGCGGCCGCTCGCGCCCAGCGCGAGCATCAGACCCGCCGCGAGTCCACCGCGCCGTGTTGCGTTGCGATGGCGCCGGTGGTGGCGCCGGCGTCTCCCACGATCGCCACGGCCCCGGCCGCGATCACGCTCCTCGCACTGCTCCCCGCAGTTCCGACCGAGACGGCTGACTTCGCTCGGGCCGTCTCGGTCGAGGCCGTTCGACCTCCGGAACGCGCCGCGACCCCCGACGCGGGTCGCGCTCCGCCGCGTCTCTGATCCCACGCTGAGGCTCGTTCTCGCCCGCGGGTGAGAACGCCCGCCGGGAGGACTCCCGGCAGCGGATCGCGCACGCGCGATTCAGGGCTTCGTTTCGTGGCGCGAGTTTCCGGTTCGCGCGGTGGGATGGCTCCATGATTCTGACTCTCGTGGTCGCGGCGTTCCTCGCCGCCGCGCCCGCTGCTTCCGCGGAGCTGGCTCCGCCCGACACGCTGTCGCTCGCCTGGCTCGAGCGCCAGGTCGAGGCTCGCAATCCCGGCCTCGCCGCGAGTCGAGCCGCCGCCGGGCAGGCCGCGGCCCGCGCGCGCACGAGCGGGGCCCTCGAGGATCCCGGCGTTCGCATGATGGCGGCGCCGCAGAGCTTCGGCTCGGGTCCGCCCGATGCCGGCTACCGCGTCGAGGTCACGCAGTGGTTCACGCCGTTCGGCCAGCGCGGGCTCGAGCGCCGCGCCGCCGCGGCCGACGCCGGCGCCGCGTCGCAGGACGCCGCGGGCGCGCGCCTCGATCTGCTGCGCGCGACGCGCGAGGCGTTCTTCGACTACTACCTGGTGTCGCGCTCACTCGAGAACAACGCCGAGCAGTCGGCGCTGATGGATCAGTTTCGGCGCGTGGCGCTGTCGCGTTACTCGGCCGGCACCGGAGAGCAGCAGGATCCCCTGACCGCCGAGCTCGAGATCGCCGAGCTGGAGCATCACGAGCGGCAATTGGAGAGCGAGCGCCGAGTCATCACCGGGCGCATCAACGCGCTTCTGCATCGCGACCCCGCGGCCAGCCTGCCGCCCGCGCCGCGCGTGCTCGAGATCCCGGCCGCCGCCGACACCGCGCGCGACTCGATCGCCACGCGCGGTGGCTGGCCCGGAGTCGCCGCAGCCGATGCGCGTGTCGCCGCGGCCGAATCGCGGCTGGCGCTGGCGGGCCGGCAGCGGCTGCCGCGCCTCGAGCTGGGATGGAGCTACGACCGCGCCATGGCCGAGCCGCAATGGCGATCGATGGGCATCGTCGCGCTCAACCTGCCGCTGTGGTTCGGCCGGCTGGCCGACGCCGAGGACGAGGCGCGTTTCGGGGTCTCGCGCGCCGAGGCGGAGCGCGCGGCGGCGGCCGACGAGGCGGCGCGGCACGTCCAGCAATCGACCGCGGAGCTCGAGGAGGCGGGCCACGAGGTCGAAGTGATCGAGCGCGAGATGGTTCCGACCAGCGCTCGCGCGCTGGCCGCGGCGCGCGCATCGTTCGAGAGCGGGCGCGGCAGCTTTCTCGCGCTGCTCGACATCGCGCGGCGGGCCGCCGGCACGCGGCTCGAGCTGGAAGCCGCGCGGGTGCGGCGGGCGCGTGCCTGGGCGGCGGCGCAGCAGGCCGTGGTCGCGGATCGCTCGGAAGCCGAGGTCCGGCCATGAGGGCGCGCGTGCCCGGGATCGCGCTGGCGGGGTTGGCGGTCCTCGCGGTTGCGGCGCTGCTGCTCGTGCGACCGTTCGGCGCTCCGAGGCTCCCGGCCGACCTGGCGTACCAGAGGATCGGCGAGCTCTCGGTCGGGCTCGCGACCGCGCCCGATCCGCCGCGCGCGGGCGAGAACCAGATGCTGGTGGCAGTGCGCGATCGCGACGGCCAGCCGCTGCGCGGCGCCGATCTCCAGGCGCGGGTGGTGATGGAAGCGATGGGCGCGATGCCGCGCATGGAGAGCCGCGGCGAGTTTCGCGAGATCGCCCCCGGCTTCTATCGCGCGCGCTTCGGGCTCGCGATGGCCGGCGATTGGACCGTCGAGCTGCGCGTGACGCCGAAATCCGGCCCGCCGCTTCACGCCGACTACCGTCTGAGCACGCTTCGCGCCGGGGCCACCTTCACCGGCGAAGCGGCCACCGGCGGCGCCCCGCCCGCTGAATCGCTGGGCGTGGCGCAGGCGGTGACGCTCGACGCCGCGCGCCGGCAGTCGCTCGGCATCCGCACCGAGGGGGTGGCGCGCCGCCCGCTGACCGCCACGGTTCGCGCCGCGGGCCGCGTCTCGTGGGACGAGACCCGACTCCACGACGTGACGCTCAAGTTTTCGGGCTACGTGCGCACGCTGTCCGGCGACTTCACCGGACGCACCGTCAACGCCGGCGAGCCCCTGCTGACGGTCTATTCGCCGGAACTGCTCTCGGCGCAACAGGAGTATCTCGAAGCGCTGCGCGCCGCGCCGACCGATCCGTCGGCACGCGAGCTGGCCGACGCAGCGCGGCGCCGGCTGCTGCTGTGGGACGTGCCGCCGGCGCAGATCGAAGGCATCGCGCGCGAGGGCAGGGCGCGCGACGAGATTCCGGTGCTGGCGCCGGCGACCGGAGTGATCACCGAGAAGCGGGTGGTGGCGGGCAGTCCGTTCGCGGCCGGCGACGTGCTGTTCCGGATCGCGCCGATCGACCCGGTCTGGGTGATGGCGGCGATCTATCAGGTCGACCTGCCGCTGGTGACGGTCGGAACGCCGGTCACCCTCTCGAATCCCTATCTCGACGGTGGCTCTCGCAAGGGTCGCGTGGCGTTCGTGGATCCCACCCTGACCGCCGACACGCGCACTGCCGCGGTGCGCATCGAGGTGCCGAACCCGGCCGGCGATCTCAAGCCCGGCATGTTCGTGGACGCGGTGATCGAGAAGCCGCTCGGCGAGCGGCTCGCGGTGCCCGAGAGCGCGGTGCTGCCGACCGGCGAGCGACGCCTGGTGTTCGTGGATCTCGGCGACGGGCGGCTGGCACCGCGCGACGTACGGCTCGGGGTCCACGCCGGCGAATGGTACGAAGTGCTCGGCGGACTCGAGGCCGGCGAGCGCGTCGTCACCTCGGGCAACTTTCTGATCTCGTCCGAAGCGCGGCTGCGCTCGGCGGGCGAGAAGTGGTGAGGCGATGAAGCGAGGCCGCCCATGATCGAACGCGTCATCGCCTGGTGCGCGCGCCATCGCGCCGCGACGGTGTTGGGCGTCGTGGTGGCCGCCGGCTTCGGCGTCTACTCGCTGCTCCGCACGCCCCTCGACGCGATTCCCGATCTCACCGACACCCAGGTGATCGTCCAGACCGAGTGGCCGGGCCGAAGCCCCGACCTGATCGAGGACCAGGTCACCTATCCGCTGGTCGCGGCGCTTCGCTCGACACCCGGCGCGCGCTACGTGCGCGGCCTCTCGATGTTCGGGGATTCGTACGTGACCGTGGTGTTCAAGGACGGTGTCGATCTCTACTGGGCGCGCAGCCGCGTGCTCGAAGCGCTGGCCGCGGCCGGTGGGCGATTGCCCCCGGGCGTGACTCCGCGCCTCGGCCCCGACGCCACCGGCGTCGGCTGGGTGTTCGAGTACGCGCTGGTCGACACCACCGGCCGCCTCGATCTCGGGGAGCTGCGCAGCTTCCAGGACTGGACGCTGCGCTACTGGCTGCAGAGCGTCGACGGCGTCGCCGAGGTCGCCGCGGTGGGTGGCTTCGTGCGCCAGTTTCAGGTCGAGGTGAATCCCACGCGGCTCCTGAGCTACGGGGTCACGCTCTCGGAAGTGGCCGACGCGCTCAAGCGCGCGAGCGGCGCGACCGGCGGGGGCGCGCTCGAGATCGCCGAGCACGAGTTCGTGGTGCGCGCCAACGGCTACGTCACCTCGGCCGCCGATCTCGAAGCGACGCCGGTCAAGACCGGCGGGAATGGCGTGGCGGTGACGGTGGGCGACGTCGCCGACGTCCATCTCGGCCCCGAGCCGCGGCGCGGCATCGCCGAGCTGGACGGCCGCGGCGAGGTGGTGGGCGGCGTGGTGGTGATGCGCCAGGGCGCGAACGCGCTCAAGGTCGCCGAGGGCGTGAAACGCCGGCTCGCCGAGGTGCGGCGCTCGCTGCCCCCGGGCCTGCAGATCGTGGTCACCTACGACCGATCGGAGCTGATCCGCCGCGCCACCGACACCCTGCGCCGCACGCTGATCGAAGAGATGGTGATCGTGAGCCTGGTGATCCTGCTGTTCCTCTCGCACTTCCGCAGCGCCCTGATCCCGATCCTGTCGCTCCCCGCGGCCGTCCTGCTCGCATTCGTTCCCATGCTGCGCCAGGGCCTGAACGCCAATCTCATGTCGCTGGGCGGCATCGCGGTCGCGATCGGCGCGATGGTGGACGCCGCGATCATCATGGTCGAGAACGTGCACAAGCGGCTCGAGTCGGTGGACGCCGCCGCGCCGCGGGCGCAACGCGACGCGGTCCTGGTGCGCGCGCTCCAGGAAGTCGGGCGGCCGGTGTTCTTCGCGTTGCTGGTGATCACCGTGTCCTTCCTGCCGATCTTTTCCCTGTCGGGCACCGAGGGCCGGCTGTTCCGGCCGCTGGCGTTCACCAAGACCTACTCGATGGCCTTCGCCGCGCTGCTCGCGATCACGCTCACGCCGGCGCTGGCCGCCTGGCTGATTCGCGGGAGGATCCGACCCGAACGGGAGCAGCCGCTGGCGCGCGCGCTGATCGCGCTCTACACGCCGGTGCTGCGCCTGGCGATTCGCCGGCGCGGCTGGGTGATCGGGGGCGCGGCGCTGCTGGTGCTCTCGACCGTGCCGGCGTTCCTCTCGCTCGGCACCGAGTTCATGCCACCCTTGAACGAGGGCACCATTCTCTACATGCCGACCGCGCCTCCCGGCATGTCCGAGACCGAATCGGCCGCGATTCTCCAGAACATGGACCGCCGCCTGATGGAAGTGCCCGAGGTGGCGCACGCGTTCGGCAAGATCGGGCGCGCGCGCACCGCCACCGATCCCGCGCCGCCGGGCATGGTGGAGACCATGATTCAGCTCGAGCCCGAACGCGAATGGCGGAAGGGCATGACCTGGGAACGACTGGTCTCGGAGCTGGATCGACGCCTGCGCTACCCGGGCATGCCGAACCTGTGGTGGATGCCGATCCAGACCCGCAACGAGATGCTCTCGACCGGCGTGCGGAGCGCGGTCGCGGTCAAGGTGTTCGGGCCCGACGTGGCCGGGATCGAGAGCCTCGGCGTCGCGGTGGAAGCGGCGCTCGGAAGCGTGCGCGGCACGCGCAGCGCCTACGCCGAGCGGCTCTCGGGCGGCTACTTCCTCGACTTCGACGTGCGTCGCGATCAGGCCGCGCGCTACGGACTCACCGCCGGCGACATCCAGGACGTGATCGAGTCCGCGATCGGCGGCATGACCGTCGGGCAGACGATCGCGGGGCGCGAGCGAATCGCGATCACCGTGCGCTACCCGCGCGAGCTGCGTGACAGTCCGGAGGCGATCTCGCGAGTACTGGTGGGGACGCCGAGCGGGGCGCAGGTGCCACTCGCCGAGCTGGCCACGATCTCGTTCCGCAAAGGCGCGCCGATGCTGCAGAGCGAGGACGGCCAGTTGTTCGGCCTGGTGTCGGTGGACGTCGCGGACCGACCGATCGCCGACTACGTGCGCGCCGCGCAGCGCGCGGTCGCGGCGCAGGTCACACTGCCGCCCGGCTATCGGCTGGCGTGGGCCGGACAGTTCGAGCATCTCGAGAGCGCCCGGCGCCGGCTGCTGTGGGTGGTGCCGATCACGCTGCTGCTGGTGGCGCTGCTGCTGTGGCTCAATCTGCGCAGCGTCCCCGAGACCGCGATCATCCTGCTGGCGGTGCCGTTCTCGCTGGTGGGCGCGGTCTGGCTGCTGTTCCTGCTCCACTACAACCTGAGCGTCGCGGTGTGGGTGGGGATGATCGCGCTCGCCGGGCTCGACGCCGAGACCGGCCAGCTCATGATGCTCTACCTCACGCTGGCGTGGCGCGAGCGCGTCTCGCGCGGCGCGCTGCGAGATCGGCGCGATCTCGAAGCGGCGATCGTCGAAGGCGCGGCGCATCGCATCCGGCCCAAGAACATGACGGTGCTCGCGATCCTCTTCGGCCTCCTGCCGATCCTGTGGAGTCACGGCACCGGCGCCGACGTGATGAAGCGGATCGCCGCGCCGATGGTAGGCGGCGTGATCAGCTCGTTCGTGCTCGAGCTGCTGGTGTATCCGGCTGTGTTCGCGTGGTGGAAGGGTCGTATGCTGCCGGCCACTGGCGGCGACGGCGCCCAATCGGGAGGAATGGCGGAATGAGACTGTTGATGAGGTGGCATCGCTATCTGAGTTTGAGCGTCGCGCCGGCCATGCTGTTCTTCGCGGTTTCGGGGGCGTGGCAATCGTTCCGGCTGCACGAGTCGCGCAAGGACGGCAGCTATCACGCGCCGGCGGTGCTCGAGCGGCTCTCGGTGCTCCACAAGGCCGAGCGCCTGCGAGGTCCGGCGGGAAACGTGTTCCGGCTGGGCGAGCTGGCGATCGCGCTGGTGTTCGCGAGCACCGCCCTGCTCGGCATCGTCCTGGGATTCAAGCTCGGCAAGCACGGCCGCGCGCCCTGGGTGGCGGTCTCGGCCGGGATCGTGCTGCCATTTCTGATCGCGTGGATCGGGTATTCGGGATCGAAGGGCGCGGGCGGAGAGAGCGGCGGTCCGCCGCCGGGCGCGCATGCGATGGCGGATTCGAACGAGGCCGGTCGACCTTGAACGGTCGGATGACGGGGATTCGCACATGAAACGAACGCTGATTTTGCTGGTGGCGCTGGGAGCTCTGGCCGGCTGTGGCAGGAGCGCCGCGCCCGGCGAGGTCGCGATCGCCGTGACCGAGGATGGCTTCGTGCCGCCGATCGTGATCGTGCCGAAGGGGCAGCCCTACACGCTGGCGGTGACGCGCAAGGTCGAGGCGACTTGCGCCACCGAGCTGGTGTTCGACCAGAGCGGCGAGAAGCACGAGCTGCCACTCAACGAAACCGTGCGGATCGCGATGCCGGCGGCCGACGCCGAAACCCTGAGCTACGGTTGCGGCATGGGCATGCTGAAGGGCAAGGTGGTGGTGCGTTGACGCACGCGGACCTGCTGCCGGTGCTGCTGGCGCTGGTGCTGGTGCTGCTCGGCGCGCGCCTCGGCGGCGCAGCGTTCGAGGCGATTGGCCAGCCGGCGGTGCTCGGCGAGCTCCTGATCGGCGTGGTAATCGGCAATCTCGGACTGATCGGCTTTCACCAGTTCGATCGTCTGGCGCATCAGCCGAGTCTCGAGCTGCTCGCCGAGATCGGCGTGCTGTTCCTGCTGTTCCAGGTCGGGCTCGAGTCGAACGTGCGCGACATGCTGGCGGTGGGCGCGTCCTCGTTCCTGGTCGCCACCTTCGGCGTCATCGTGCCCATGGTGCTGGGGTTCTTCGTTTCGCGCGAGTTCTTTCCCGCCAGTCCCGGGCTCGCCCACTGGTTCATCGGCGCGATCCTGTGCGCGACCAGCGTCGGCATCACCGCACGGGTGCTCGGCGATCTCGGCCGGACCGCGAGCCGCGAGGGGCGCATCATCCTCGGCGCGGCGGTGATCGACGACGTGCTCGGACTGATCGTGCTGGCGGTGATCTCGGGCGCGATCCAGGCGGCGAACGGAGGCGCTGCGTTCCGGATCTCGGCGCTGGCGTGGATCGTTGGCAAGGCGGTGGCCTTCCTGGTGGCGGCGGTGCTGATCGGCGGCTGGCTCTCGCGGCGAGTCTTCCGGGTGGCCAGTCACCTGCGTGGCCAGGGCGTGCTCCTGTCGCTGGCGCTGGCGTTCTGTTTCGCGCTGTCGTGGCTGGCCGCCAAAGCCGGGCTCGCGCCCATCGTCGGCGCGTTCGCGGCCGGCCTGGTGCTCGAGCCGGTCAACTACCAGGAGCTGATGGCCCGCGATCGCCATCGGCGCGAGATTCGTGAGCTGATCGAGCCGCTGGCCTCGTTTCTGGTGCCGGTCTTCTTCGTCCTGATGGGCATGCGCGTGGATCTGTCCAGGTTCGCTCACCGCGAAATCCTCGGCTTCGCCGCGGTGCTGACGCTGGCGGCGATCGCCGGCAAGCAGGCGTGCTCGCTGGGCGTGCTGGAGCGCGGGCTCGATCGGCTGTCGGTCGGGCTCGGCATGATCCCGCGCGGCGAGGTCGGGCTGATCTTCGCCAGTATCGGCGCGTCGCTGTCGCTGGACGGCGGGAAGGTGGTGAGCCCCGCGGTCTACTCGGCGGTGGTGCTGATGATCTCGCTCACCACGCTGCTCACGCCGCCCCTGCTCACGGCGCGCTTCCGGGAGTCGGATGCGCGCGCCGCCGCCCGGCGGTAGACTCCGCGAGCCGGCCCTACCCCACCGGCCTTGACCGCACGCTCGGCTTCGGCGCTCCGCGCGCCTTTCGGGAGGATCCCATGCGCACTCGACTCGTGAGCTTCGCGCTGTCCCTGTTGCTGGTCGCCGCGGCGATTCCGGCGATTGCCCATCACACCAGCGCCGATTCGGGCGCGCCGGTGACGGTGGGCAAGGCTGCCGACTCCAAGTGGACCGAGACCACGATCAAGGCGGCGGCCACCGACGCCAACAAGAAGGTGCTGGCGTCCGGCAAGCCCGCCGCCGTCACCGGCGAGGTGGTCGAAGTGTCGTGCTATCTCCAGCTCGGCAAGCGCGGCGAAGCCCACATTCCCTGCGGCACCAAGTGCATCAACAACGGCCAGCCGATCGGGCTCGTGGACGCCCAGAACAATCTCTACCTGCTGTTCGCCGAAGAGCACGATCCGCGGCGCGACGGCCAGGTGACGCTGAAGGATGCCTTCCTGCCGCTGCTCGCGAAGCAAGTGACCGTGAACGGCATGATGACGCAGATGAAGGGCGGGATTCGCGCGCTCTACGTGCCGGCGGCGACGCTGTCGGACATCAAGACGCAG
>DATKAB010000061.1 GCA_035498555.1 Candidatus Sulfotelmatobacter sp. | reverse complement strand
CTATCCAAGCCTGCATATCGTGACTCAGTCTTCCCCGACAGGCTCACAAATTCTGCAAGCCGTGGGTTGCGCCGAAGGCGGACGATATCTTTCGCGCCGTACCAAGGCGGCCGAAGTTCCCTCCGGCGTGACGGACTATCGCCAGTTCAAGAACGTCAACTCGCAGCGCGATGAAATCACTTACGTTTCACTCGGCGATGGCACATCGAGCGAAGGCGAGTTCTGGGAGGCCTTGAATGCTGCCGCGCTCGGCAAGCTGCCCGTGATCTTCTGCGTCGAAGACAACGGTTATGCGATCTCCGTTCCGGTCGAAGTGCAGACAGCGGGCGGAAGCATTTCACGCCTGGTTTCGGGATTCCCCAACTTCCATTTTGAGGAGGTCGACGGGACCGATCCCATGGCCAGTTACGCGGCCTTCCAGCGCGCCGCAAAATATTGCCGCGAAGGGCTGGGCCCGGCGTTTGTGCATGCGCACGTCATTCGTCCGTACTCGCACTCGTTGTCCGATGATGAACGTCTCTATCGTCCCGAGTCGGAGCGGGAACGCGATGCGCAACGTGACCCCGTCACGCGGACGCAAATGTACTTGCTGCGCGAAGGTATCCTCGACGACAAAGGTATTAATCAGCTGGAAAAAGAAGTGGACGCAGAGCTCCAGGCTGCGGTCGATCGTGCGTTAGAAGCGTTACCGCCGGCGCCTGAGTCGGTGTTGCATTTCCTGTATTCGCCGGATGTTGATCCGACTTCATCTTCCTTTGATACGCAGCCCGCGGTAGTTGAACCCTCCGCTGATGCGAAGAAGCCGACGACCAAAACCATGGCCGACCTGATCAACGCCACGCTCCGCGACGAGATGAAGCGCGACGAGCGGATCGTGATCTTCGGCGAGGACGTGGCCGACTGCAGTAGAGAAGAGTATCTGCGACAGAAGTTAGTCAAAGGCAAGGGCGGAGTTTTCAAGCTCACCTTTGGCTTGCAGTGCGAGTTCGGTAACGACCGCGTGTTTAATTCTCCGCTGGCGGAGGCTGCGATTGTTGGCCGCGCGACGGGTATGGCGACGCGCGGATTGAAGCCGGTAGTTGAGATTCAGTTCTTCGACTACATCTGGCCGGCGATGATGCAGATTCGAAACGAGCTGGGATTCATGCGCTATCGCTCGAACAACATGTTCTCGTGCCCGGTGATCATCCGCACCGCCTACGGCGGCTACCTGCGCGGGGGCGCGCCCTACCACAGCCAGTGCGGCGAGAGCATCTTCGCGCATTGTCCGGGGCTGCGGGTGGTGCTGCCGAGCCACGCCACCGACGCCAACGGCCTCCTCCGCACCGCGCTGCGCTGCGAGGACCCGGTGTTGTTCCTCGAGCACAAGCATCTCTATCGCCAGCCCTACGCCAAGGGTCCGTATCCGGGCCCCGACTACACGCTGCCGTTCGGTCGTGCGCGTGTGGTGCGCCCGGGCGACGACGTCACCCTGGTCACCTACGGCGCACTGGTGCAGCGCAGCTTCCTCGCCGCGCAGGAGCTGGCCGAGGAGGGGATCGAGACCGAGATCCTCGATTTGCGCACGCTCCAGCCGCTCGACTTCGAGAGCGTGGCCCGGTCGGTCCGTAAGACCGGCCGAGTGGTGGTGGCGCACGAGGACGGACTGTTCTGCGGTTTCGGTGCCGAGGTCGCGGCGCGCATCGCCGACCAGTGCTTCATGGATCTCGACGCGCCGGTGCGCCGCATCGGCGCTCAGGATTTGCCGGTCGCCTACGCGCCCCAGCTCGAAGACGTGATCCTGCCGCAGAAGGATACCGTCGCCCGGGCGATTCGAGAGCTCGCGGCGTTTTAGGCTCGCGCGGCCGCGAGCGGCCCGCGATCGGTCAGCGAATCGTGACCCGCGCGCCGGGTGCGCGGGTGGCGACCGGCTCCCCGAACAGCGTCACCGGCGTGGCGCCCACCACCCGCAGGCGCTTGAGCGTGCCGGCCGGCGTGCCGTCGTCGCCGAACACGATCGCCTTGAATTGAGCGGTGCGGCCGAACAGCTGACCGGGATCGCGGCGGGCGGGACCCTCGACCAGTGCCTCGACCTCGCGTCCGAGCCAGGCATCGTGGATCTCGCCCGAGATGCCGTGTTGCAGCTCGATCAGCTCGGCGAGGCGGCGGCCCTTCTCGTCCTCGCTCACGGTTTCTTCCCACTTCCAGGCGCGCGTGTCGGGGCGCGCCGAATACTTGAACAGGAAGGCGCTGTCGAAGCGGATCTCGCGGAGCGCGCTCGCGGTGGCCTGGAATTCGGGCTCGCCCTCGCCCGGGAAGCCGACGATGACGTCGGTCGAGAGCGCGACCTCGGGTATCGCGGAACGGAGGCGGCACACCACCTCGGTGAACTCCGCGAAGCTGTAGGGGCGACGCATGGACTCGAGGATGCGGTCCGAAGCGGATTGCAACGGCAGATGCACCTGCGGGCAGACGCGCGGACACTCGGCGATCGCGGCGATCACTCGATCGCTCATGTCGCTGGGATGCGGCGAGGTGAAGCGAATGCGCTTCAGGCCTGCCACTCGGTCGGCGGCGCGCAACAGATCGGCGAAATCGTGCGTGCGGTCGTGATAGGAGTTCACGGTCTGGCCGAGGAAGACCACCTCGGAATAGCCGGACGCCACTGCGCCCTCGACCTGACGGATCAGGTCCTCGAGCGGCAGGCTCCGCTCGCGCCCGCGCGTGTACGGCACGACGCAGAAACTGCAGAACTTGTCGCAGCCACGCTGTGCCGTGATCCAGGCGCGCACTCCCGGCTCGCGCTTCGGCTCGAGATCGCCGTAGGTCTCGTCGCGGTCGAGCCGAATCTCGGCGACCGGCTCGCGGGCGGCGCGCTGCAGCAGCTCGGGCAGGCGGCGATAGCCGTCGGGTCCCACCACCAGGTCGAGAACGCGCGAGCGCGAATCGAGCAGGCGCTTCCGGAGGTGCTGAGCCATGCAGCCGGCCACGCCCACCACCAGCCGGGGATTGCGCTGTTTCAGTCGGGCGAACTCCCCGAGCCGGCCCAGCACGCGCTGTTCGGCGTGCTCGCGGATCGCGCAGGTGTTGAGCACCACCGCGTCGGCTTCTTCGGGACGGTCGGTGAGGGTCAGGCCGGCCTTTTCCAGCACGCCGGCCATGGTCTCGCTGTCGGCCACGTTCATCTGGCAGCCGTAGGTTTCGAGGAAGACGCGCTTCATGGCGGGGGAGGAGTCTAGCATGCGAGCTGGAGCCGCGCGCTCCCTTGACCCGATCGGCGCCGTTCGCCGACACTGACCGTTCCCGGACTCGACGATGCCTACCCAGCCCAGTCGAACGCTCGCCACCTTTCCCAATCCCGCGCCCGATCGAGACTACGTGATCCGGCACGATTGCCCGGAGTTCACCGCGCTCTGTCCGGTCACCGGCCAGCCGGATTTCGGCACGATCGTCGTCATCTACACGCCGGACCGAGCCTGCGTCGAGCTCAAGTCGCTGAAGCTCTACCTGTGGTCGTTCCGCAACGAAGGCCACTATTTCGAGCAGGTGACCAATCAGATCCGCGACGATCTGGCGCGCGCGATGAGGCCGCGTCGCCTGCTGGTCGTGGCGAAGTTCAACGTTCGCGGCGGGATCACTTCGACGGTGACCGCTCGCTACGAACGCCCGCGCCGGCCGCAGCGGTCCCGCGCCCGCGGCCGGCGCTGAGCCGCCGTTTATCTCCCTCTAACTAAGGTTGGCGTGCCTCTACGTCGGCCCCTCCGCGCGCTTTATTCCTTGACCGGAAGCTGACCCCGCGACTACTCCTACTCGCGAGATTCATCTTCCCGACTGAGCCACCACCCTGAGGAGGACGATCGCCGGGAGTCGTTTTCGCTCACAACTCAAGAAGCCATGGTCCTGATGGGTTGAGTCCGCAACCGGTCTCGATCCCCGATTCATCCTCGAACCGTTTCATTCCCTCAGGAGAACCCCCCATGTCGCCTCCCCTCCGCCGGCTCTTCGTTTCCGCTCTCGCGCTGCTCGCACTGACCGCATCGGTCGCCGGCGCGGCCGTGCCGACTCACGAATACGTTCCGGGCCAGCTGATCATCAAGTATCGAACCGGGGTCGCGAAGCAGCAGCGAACGTCGCTGCTCTCGGACATGCGCGCCACGCCGATGCGCAGCTTCGAATTCATCCGCGCGGAGGCCGTGAAGCTGCCGGACGGGGTGACCGTCGAGCAGGCGATCGCTCGCTACAAGTCCGATCCGCGCGTCGAGTACGTCGAGCCCAACTACATCTGGCATGCCGACGTCACTCCGAACGATCCGCTCTTTCCGCAGCTCTACGGCATGCACAACACCGGGCAGACCGGAGGCACTCCCGGCGCCGACATCCACGCCACCAACGCGTGGGACGTCTACACCGGAGATCCCAACCTGATGGTCGGCGTGATCGACACCGGCATCGACTACAACCACCCGGACCTGGCCGCCAATGTCTGGACCAACCCGGGCGAGATCCCCGGCAACGGCATCGATGACGACGGCGATGGCTACGTGGACGACGTGCATGGCTACGATTTCGCCAACAGCGACGGCGACCCGTTCGACGACAACGGGCACGGCTCTCACTGCTCGGGCACCATTGCCGGAATCGGCAACAACGGCGTCGGCGTGGTCGGCGTCAACTGGCGGGCCAAGCTGGTCGCGATCAAGTTCCTCAACGCCAGCGGGTCCGGCACGACCGACGGCGCGATCGCAGCGGTCCAGTATGCGATCGCGGTGGGCTGCCGGCTGACGAGCAACTCGTGGGGCGGCGGCGGCTTCTCGCAGGCGCTGCTCGACGCCATCAATGCCGCCGGCGCGGCGGGGCAGCTGTTCTGTGCGGCGGCCGGCAACGCCGGATCCGACAACGACGTCACGCCGTTCTATCCCGCCACCTACGACACGCCTTACATCATCGCGGTGGCGGCCACCGACAACAATGACAACCTGGCGAGCTTCTCGAACTACGGCGCCACTACCGTCGACATCGCGGCGCCGGGTGTGGACATCCTGTCGTGTCAGCCGGGTGGCGGCTATCAGCTGCTCTCCGGCACCTCGATGGCGACTCCGCACGTGTCGGGTGCAGTGGCGCTGGCGATGGGCCGGTTGCCCGGGCTCACCAACCTGCAGATCAAGGATCTGATCCTGCACTTCGCCGACGTCAAGCCGCAGCTCACCGGCCGGGTGCTGAGCAACGGCCGATTGAACGCGTTCATGCCGATCGCGGAGCCCGACAGCACTCCGCCGGCGGCCGTCATCGACCTGCACGTTTCCGATCTGGCGTCCAATTCGATCACGCTCGCGTGGACGGCGCCGGGAGACGACGGCAACACCGGACGGGCCTCGAGCTACGAGCTGCGCTACTCGACCGCGCCGATCAATGCCGGCAATTTCAGCTCCGCAACCCTCGTGCCCAGCCCCGATCCACAGCCGGCGGGCTCGGCCGAGAGCTTCGAGGTCCCCGGGCTGGCGTTCAATACCCTCTACTACTTCGCGATCAAGGCACACGACGAGTTCAACAATGCCGGCGATCTCTCGAACGTCGCGAGCGGCACCACCCTCGGGATTCCGAACATCGACGCCTCGCCGACCTCGTTCAGCTCCACGCTGCTCACCGGCGCCACCGACAGTCAGACCCTGACGCTCTCCAACACCGCGGAGGGGACGCTCGACTTCACGATCCCGACGCCCATGCTCTCGACCTCGCATCCACAGGTCGTGAATCCCTACCAGCCCTACGTCAAGACCGCCGGCGACCATCGCGTCGGTCCGCCGGTCATCACCGGCTCCGGTGGCCCGGATGGCTTCGGCTATCGCTGGGTGGACAGCGACGAGCCGGGCGGCCCGCCGTTCAGCTGGGTGGACATCACCGGGGTCGGAGCGCTGAACGCGCTCAGCGGCGACGACAACCTGTCGGCGCCGGTCACGATCGGCTTCAGCTTCCCGTTCTACGGGAGCACCTTCAGCACGCTCCGGATCTGCACCAACGGCTTCATCACGCTGAGCGGCTCCGCCGCGCCGTACGACAACCAGATGCTTCCGAACGTGGGCGCACCGCCCAACCTGATCGCGCCGATGTGGGACGACATGGACTTCGGCACGCTCCAGCGTGTCTACACCTACAACGACGGCTCGCGATTCATCGTCGAGTGGGTGGCGATTCCGCACTACAGCGCCGGTGGAAGCTACACGTTCGAGGCGATCCTCTACCCGTCGGGCGAGATTCGATACCAGTACCTATCGCTGGGCGACCCCACCAACAGCGCCACGGTCGGCATTCAGGATCAGACCGCCGCCAACGGACTCAACGTCGCGTTCAACACCACCTATCTGCACGACAATCTCGCGGTGCGGATCTTCGCCATTCCCCAGTGGCTCTCGGTGACACCCACTTCGGGGCGGATTCTGGCCGGCCACAGCCTGCCGCTCCAGGTGCACTTCGACGCCAGCGGGCTGACCGGCGGGATCTTCAACGGCACCATCAATGTGCTGAGCAACGATCCCGACGGAAGTCCTCTGCCGCTGAGCGCGCAGCTCCACGTCATCGGCGCGCCCGATATCGCGGTCAATCCGGCCTCGATCCCGTTCGGCACGGTGTTCGTGGGCTCGTCGCCGACCCGGACGCTCGTGGTCTCCAACCCGGGCACCGACGTCCTCCAGGTGACGGGTATCGCCAGCGACGATCCCTACGTCAGCGCGAGTCCGACCACGTTCTCTCTGAATCCGTCGGGGGCGCAGAACGTCACTGTGACCTACCACCCGACCACGGTATCCAGCAGCAATGCGACACTGACCATCGCCAGCAACGATCCCGATCAACCCAACGAGCCGGTGATGGTGACGGGGAACGCGGTGCCCGCCCCGAGTTTCAGCGTGGATCCCGAATCGCTGGCGGTGACCCTGAACACCAACACCGCCACCAGTCGCAATCTGCGCATCACCAACAACGGCGGCTCGAACTACACGTTCAGCGCGGAAGCCATCATCACGTCGCAGGGCAGCTCGGTCGTCAAGCACGACGCCGACAACCTTCCGCTCCAGAAGGGGCAGCCCGACCTGCAGCACGGACCTTCGGCCACCAGTCACGGGGGACCGGACGTCTTCGGCTACACCTACCAGGACAGCGACGAGCCCGGCGGGCCGACCTTCAACTGGGTGGACATCACCGGGGTCGGCACCCAGATCCCGTTGACGGGGGACGATGCCAACGCCGGCACGTTCCCGGTCGGGTTCCAGTTCCCGTTCTATGGGACGACGTTCAATTCGTTCCGGATTTGCACCAACGGGTTCGTGTCGTTCACCAGCAACGTCACGACCTACACCAATTCCGCGATCCCGAACAATGGTGCGGGCGTGCCCGAGAATCTGCTGGCGGTGTTCTGGGACGACATGAACTTCGGCACCACGCCGCGCACCTACTATTACAACGACGGCGCGCGGCTGATCATCGAGTACTTCGGCGCCCCCCGATACGGGGAAACCGAGCCCAACACCTTCGAAATCCTGCTCTATCCGGACGGCCGAATCGTCTACCAATACCTGTCCATGCAGTCCACCACGCTCAACAGCGCCACCGTCGGAATCCAGAACGCCGACCGGAGCGACGGACTTCAGGCGGCCTTCAACACCAGCTACGTGCACGACAATCTGGCGGTGCAATTCCGCCCGCCGGCCCGTTTCCTCACCGTGACGCCTGATTCGGGCAGCGTGCCGCCCGGCTCCCACATGGATCTGACCGTCGGCTTCAACGCCGCCGGGCTGTTCGGGGGCAACTATCTCGGCGCGGTGCGGCTCACCGGCAACGATCCGATCCTGCCGCAACGGGATGTGCCGTGCCGCCTGACCGTGATCGGCGTCCCCGACATCGCGACGGTTCCCACCAGCGTGGCGTTCAACAACGTCTACATCGGAGCGCCGCAGTTGCGTCAGCTCACGGTGCAGAACGTTGGAACCGATCTGCTGCACGTCACGAACATCACCAGCGACAACGGTGCGTTCGGCGTGGACCAGACCAGCTTCAATATCGGTCCGCTGAGCAGCGCGGTCGTCTACGTCGGCTTCAACCCCGGCCTGGCGCAGCCGTACAGCGGCAATCTCCATATCTCGAGCGACGATCCCGACACGCCGGACCTGGCGGTGCCAGTGAGTGGCACCGGTGTGACGCCGCCCGAGATCGGCGTGGCGCCGGGCAGCCTCCATGTCGCGCTGGCCACGACCCTGGGCCCGGTGGCGCAAACCGCCGACAGGCTGCTGGTGATCTCCAACACCGGCGGCAGCGACCTCACCTGGTCGCTGGACGCGAGCCTGGCCGGCGCCTCCGCGGGGCGGGTCGCGAAGCCCTCGGCCGCCCCGGCCGCCTCCACCGCGGCTGCGCGTCGCCCCGCGCCGGTCGCTCCCGATGCGGCTCAGGTCGCCACCCTCGCCCGCGTCGCGCGCGCGAGCTCGACCCTGCTCGCATCGCCGGCGTCGCGACACGCGCTGCTGCCGGAGTCGAGCAAGAACGACCCGAGCCCGCCCGGCAATCCCGTCACGCAGGCTTCCGGCGGCCCCGACACGTTCGGCTATCGCTGGATCGACAGCGATTCGCCGGGCGGTCCGACCTTCGCCTGGCAGGAGATCTCCGGCGTGGGAACCGTGATTCCGCTCAACAGCGACGACCAGACCCTGGGGCCGTTCCCGCTGCCGTTCGCGTTCAGTCTCTACGGGAACGCGTTCAACACCTTCAACATCTGCAGCAACGGGTTCCTGAGCTTCACCAGCACGCTCGACTCGTACACCAATACGCCGCTTCCCGACGCCGGCGCGCCGTTCAATCTGGTGGCGCCGTTTTGGGACGATCAGAACTTCGCGGCTTCGGGCCAGGCGTTCTCCTACTTCGACGGGACGAAGTTCATCATCGAGTTCCAGAACGTCGCCCACTTCAGCTCGGGCGGCCCGTACACCTATGAGGTCCTGCTCTATCCCAACGGCACGATCGAGTATCAGTACCTGAGCATGCAGAGCACGCGCATCAACGAGGCCACGATCGGCATTCAGAACGCCGACGGCACCGACGGCCTGCAGGTCGTGTACAACGCCGACTACGTGCACGACAACCTCAGGGTCCGGATCTCGCGCACCCCGCAGTGGATGAGCATCAATCGCTCGTCGGGCGTCACCCCGGCCGGCGGCCGCGACACGGTGGTCGTGCACTTCGACGCCAACGGGCTCGCCGACGGCGACTACGCCGGCAACCTGCACGTCTCGAGCAACGATCTCCAGCAACCCTCCATCGACGTGCCGGTCGCGCTGCACGTCGGAGTCGCGTCGGCGTCGCTGATGGTGGACCCCGACATCGTCAACAGCCTGAGCGGCCCGACTTACGTGCACGGTACGGTGACCCCGCCGAGCGGGCTCGACCCACACGACATCGACCCGGCCAGCGTTCGCATGCAGGGGACGGTGGCGATCGCCGACAGCGTCCCGGTGGACTATCCGCCCGGCCAGGCGGTGTTCAGCTTCTCGCGATTCGCGCTGCTCCCGGCGCTCACCGAGGGCAAGTTCTCGCCGGTCGAGTTGATCGGCGAGGTCGCCGGGCAGACCTGGTTCAGCGCGCGGGACACGATCCGCGTGCTGAAGCCGATTCTGTACGTCGGCGGACCGGCGCCCTACTCGGCCGGCTCCTCGGTGCCGCTCACCTGGCAGGACGCGGCGGACGGCCCCGCCACGCATTACGACCTGTGGTACTCGGAGGATGGCGGCATCCACTGGTCGCGCATCGCCACCGCGGTCACCGGCCATTCCATGGCCTGGCACGTGGCGCCCGAGGCGACGACTCGGGGAATGCTCCAGCTCGCCGCCTACGACGATCAGGGCTACCTGGGATCGGCGTTCGCCGGGCCGTTCTCGATCGTCGCTCCGGTCACGGGTGTGGAGACTCTGCGACAGCCCGAAGCTCTGGGGCTGCGCTTCATCGGAGCCAATCCGGCACGCAGCGCCGCGCGGCTGGAGCTGGCGCTCCCGCAGCGGGGGCCAGTGGAGCTGCGTGTGCACGACGTGAGAGGCGCATTGGTTCGCACGCTCGCGAGCGGTGAATTCGCGGCCGGACGCTATCCGATCGTGTGGGACGGCAAGGACGCCAATGGAACGACGGTGGGCTCCGGCGTCTACTTCGTCCAGGCCGCGGCGGGCGGACGGACGGTGGGCCTGCGGGTTGCATTGATCCATTAGGCCCCGGCAGTTGACGGACGGCGCCCCGGGGGCCGCGGCTCCCGGGGCGCTCGTCCTTTGGCCGGGTACGCTGGTCGGGGGCGCCGAACGTTTGGCGCAGCGCTGGCGTCGCATCCTGCGTAGCATGCTTGACGCCCGTTCGAGGGCACGAAACACTCCTACGCCTCGTCCGGCCCCTCGACCGGGAACCGGATACCCAGGCTCGGAGGCCGATGAGTTCGTATCTTCTTCTCTCCACGCTCAATTTCTCGCTGGGCGGGCTGGTCTTCCTGCTGGGACTCATCATCCTCCGCGAGAATCCGCGCTACCGCCTCAATCGCGTGGTGGCGACGATGCTGTTCTTCGGCGGCGTCGGCGCGGTGCTGGCCGCGGCGAGCTTCATGGCGGCGCGAGGCGGGGCGCGCACCGCGGCGACCGCGGGCATCCTCGAAAATCTCTCCTACGTCTGGGAATTCTTCTTCCCGTCGCTGTTCCTGTTCGCCAGCATCTTTCCCGAGGAGCGCGGGTTTGCGCGGCGGCGCTTGCCGGAGAGCGGCAAGGGCTGGATTCCGGGGTTCGTCACCCTGGTCTTCCTGCCCCACACCTTCCATTTCCTGCTGGCGGTGGCGCTCTCCTTCGGGGTGCCGAGCTTCAAGTTGCCGGAAGTCGGGATCCTGCGCTACGCGAGCTCGCTGCTCGGTGTCGCCGGCGTCTTCCTGCGGCTGTTCCTGCTGGTCCATCGCGCCCTGTTCTCGCTGGTCAATCTCGGCTTCGGCCTGGCGGCGATCGGGCTCCTGATCGGGAGCCTGCGGCGCGCCACCGTGCCGCGCATCCGCCAGCAGCTCCGCGTGATCACCGTCGGGCTCTCGGCCAGCATGGTGGGATACAGCTTCGCCACCATCATTCCCCAGCTCTTCAACTGGCGACTGAGCGAGGATCTGCGCGCCGGGCTCACCATCGCCGCCCTCACGCTCGGGCCCGGGTCGATCGCCTACTCGATCGTTCGCTACAAGTTCCTCGACACCCGGCTGCTCGCGCGGCGCGCGATCCTTTATGCGCTGGCATCTGGTGCGTTGGTCGGGCTCTACCTCGCCGTGCTCCAGCCGCTGGGGCGAATGATCACCGTCTCGACCGGCGTGGATTCGCGCATCTTCGATCCCGTGCTGTTGGTGATGGGGCTCGCGCTCTTCCAGCCGGCGATCGGGCGACTCGAGGAGCTGGTGGATCAGATGCTGCTGCGCGACCCCACCGACTACCGGAACGTGCTGCGCCAGCTGGGCCGCGATCTACAGACCACGATCGAGTTGGACGAGCTGCTGTCCCGCACCATTCGCACCGTGTCGGACACGCTGCTGCTTCGCCGTGCGCACGTGCTGGCGCTGACGCCGGGGCAGAGCGTGGTGCACACCGGGGCCGGCGCGCCGATCGAGCCCACCACCCTGCGCCGGCTCGGCGAGATCCTGCCGCGCGTCTCGGCCCGGCAAACCAGCTACCGCCTGTCGGATCGGGTCGAGGGATTGACGCTCGAGGAACAGGATGTGCTCGCCGCCTGCGGCGCCACGTTGCTGGTGCCGCTCCGCTGGCGCGCCGAGCTGGTCGGCGCGCTCCTGCTCGGCTCCAAGCTCACCGGCACCCCGTACACCTCCGAGGACGTCAGCCTGCTCACCACGCTCGCCGCTCAGGTGGCGGTGTCGCTGCAGAACGCGGTGCTGCTCCGCGATCGCGTCGCGGTGGCCCGCGTCGAGGAGGAGCTCAATCTGGCGCGACAGATCCAGCGCGCTTCGCTGCTCTCGGAGTTCCCGGTCATCCCGCGCTGCGAGGTCTACGCGCTCTATCAGCCCTCCCGGTACGTGGGCGGCGATTTCTACGACGTGGTGCCGAGCGGCGACGAGGGCTATCTGGTGGCGATCGGCGACGTGTCGGGGAAGGGGATGCCGGCCGCGCTACTGTCGGCGATGCTCCAGGCCTCACTCCGCACCCAGTCGAGCGGATTGGCCCCGGTGGGGGAGATGCTGCGCAATATCAACTCGCTCCTCTACCGCAGCACCGCCATCAATCAGTTTGCGACTTTCTTTCTCGCCCGCATCGACGCCCGCAGCCTGCGCATGACGTTTTCCAACGCCGGCCACAACTGGCCGGTGATCCTGCGGCGCGGCGGCCAGCGCATCTTCCTCGAGCGCGGCGGCACGGTGCTGGGCATCATGGAGCACACCCCCTACGAACAGAGCGAGATCGCCCTGGTGCCCGGCGACGTCGCGGTGCTGTACACGGATGGCGTGAGTGAAGCGCAGAACGCGCTCGGGCAGTTGTTCGGGGATTCGCGCGTCTACGAGCTGGTCGAGGGCCTGTCGCGCGAGCTGACCGCCCGCGAGATCGCCGACCGGCTGATGGCGGAGCTGCGGGACTTCCTCGACGGCCTCGAGCCGCAGGACGACGTCACCATTCTCGTGCTCAAGGTGCTCGAGCGGGCCGAGACTCCGACGCGCCCGAGCGGGCAACCCGAAGCGGTGGCGGCCCGCTAGCGGCGACCGCCCGCTCCAGGGGCGCCTCGTGCTCAGCGCGCCGCGCTTCCCACCTGCTCGCCGGCCCAGCGCAGCGCGCGTGACTCGGCGGGAATCCGGATCGCCAGCAGCGCCGCGTTGATCGCCGACGCGACCAGCGCGGTGCGCCAGGCGCCGAACAGCAGCGGCAGCGCCGCCATCTCGATCACTACACCCAGATAGTTGGGATGGGCGAGCCGGCGATAGATGCCGGTGCGCACCGGCTTTTCGCCCGGGAGGACCCAGATGCGGACGTGCCAGCGATGCTTGAGCGTGCGAATCGAGGCGGCGCGCAGCCACTCTGCGAGCGCGATCGGCGCCAGCAGCCACGCCCAGCCGTGGGGCGGACGCGCGCCGGCCAGGATCTCGGCCAGGATGGCGATCGGGAACAGCGCGTGCAGCAGCACGACGGCCGGATAGTGGCCGGCGCCGAACTCGACCGCGCCGCGCGCGCGAAGCGAGGGGAGGTGGCGCGCCGCGAGCCGCAGCTCGAACAGGCGCTCGCCGAGCAGGAGAGCGAGGAAGACGAGGAAGCCGGCCCAGGGAATCGGAGACGAGCTCAATCCGGCAGCGACTCCAGCAATACCGATTCGGAAGCGAAACCCGGCCCCAGCGCGGTCACCACCGCCGGTTCGCCGGCGCGCAGATCACCGGCACGCCAGGCGCGTTCGAGCACGAACAGACAGGTGGGCGACGACATGTTGCCGCAATTGGCGAGCACCTCGCGCGAATGCCGGAAGCGACACGGATCCCACCCCAGCGCTTCGGCGTAGGCGGCCAGCACCCGAGGCCCGCCGGGATGGGCGAGCAAATGGTGGAGACCGTCGAGCTCGAGCGCCGACTCGGCGAGAAAACTCTCGAGATTGGGCCGCACGCGCTCGCGCACGATCGTGGGAATGTCGCGCGAGAAGATGACGTGCAGTCCGTGCCCATCGATGTCCCAGCCCATGACATCGAGCGTGTCGGGCCACAGCGTGCTGCGCGCGGCGCGCAACGCCACCGGAGGGCGAAGGCGCCCGGGTGCGGGGCGCGCATCGGAGCCGGTGATCACGGCGGCGGCCGCGCCATCGGAGAACAGCGAGGCGGCGACCAGGTTGCGCCGATCCAGATCGCCGCGCTGAAAGGTGAGGCTGCACAGCTCGAGCGCGACCAGCAGCACGCGCGAGCCCGGCGAACCCTGCGCCAGCTCGGCCGCGCGGGCGAGCCCGGCGGCGCCACCGGCGCAGCCCAGGCCCCAGATCGGCGTGCGCCGCAAGTCGGAGCGGAACGGCAGCCGGTTCATCAGCCGCGCGTCAATGCTCGGAGTGGCGAGCCCGGTGGTCGAGACATAGACGAAGTGATCGACGTCGGCGGGGCCGAGGCCGGCCTGCTCCAGCGCGTCGAGAGCGGCTCGGCTCGCCAGCTCGATCGCGCTCTCGATGTAGCTGCGATTCGATTCGGCGAATTCGCGCTCCGACGCGTACCACTCGAGCGGCATGCAGAAGTGGCGCGTTTCGATTCCGGCGGTGTCGAACACGCTGAGCAGCCGGTGGTCGACTTCGTCCATCGCGGGAAGAAACATCGCAGCGGCAGCGGCCTTGATTGCGGACTGGGGATAGCGGTGGGGGGGCAGCGCGGTGGCGATGGATTCGAGGCGGGGCGAGCGTCCGCACGAAAGCGCCGGGGCCATTCGAGACTCCTTTTCCTGGCCCCGAGTGCCGGGCTCCAGGGTCGGGGTCGATCACCTGCGGACGTTTCGAAAGATGCCCCATTACGATGTGCCCCGACCAGCCGGGGAGTCGACCTAATTGGGCCGGCACGCGGGGCCGAGCAGAAGCTCGCCGCCTTCCACGATCAATCCCCGGGATCGATGCGATCCACGGTGCCGTCGTAACCGATGACGTAGACCTCGCCCTGATCGTCGACGCCGAACGAGCTGATCGGGCCGGGGGACTGGATCCGCCACTCGTGCCGTTCCTCGGCGCGCCCGCCCACCACGCGAAAGCTCCGAAGCCAGCCGCGGCAGTAGTCGGCGTAGAGATAGGCGCCGCGCAGGATGCGGACCCGGCTGCCCCGATACACGACTCCGCCGATGATCGAACAGCCTTCGTCGTGAGGATACTCGACGAGTGGGAAGACGAGGCTGTCCGGCTCGAGCGCTTCGCGACGGTAGCCGTGCGTGCCCTCGAACAGCCTCCAGCCGTAGTCGAGGCCGGGACGACTCGCGCGGGCCACGTCCACCTCCTCCCAGCGGTTCTGACCGACGTCGCCGATATAGAGGAGCTGGCTCCGGGCGTCGAAGGTCAGACGCCACGGATTGCGCAGCCCGCGGGCCCAGATCTCGGGCAGCGCGTCGGGACGCCCGACGAATGGATTGTCGGGAGGGATGGTGTAAGGCTCGCCGTGATCCACGTCGAGCCGGAGCAGCTTGCCGAGCAGCGTTCGCAGGTTCTGGGCGCGATTGCCGGGATCGCCGCCGCTGCCGCCATCTCCCATGCCGACGTAGAGCATGCCGTCGGGGCCGAACAGGACGTGGCCACCGTTGTGATTCGCGAACGGCTGCTCGACGCGGAGGATCGGAAGCTCGCTGCCGGGGTCGACGCGCGAACGGTCAGCGGTCACCGCGTAGCGCACCACCCGGGTGTCACCGCGACGGTCGGTGTAGTCGACGAACAGTCGGCCATTGGTGGCGAACCTCGGATGGAAGGCGACGCTCAACAGCCCGCGTTCGCTCCCGCGACCCACGGAATCGCTGAGATCGAGGAAAGGTTCGGGAAGCAGCCGGCCGTTCTCGATCACGCGAATCCGGCCGGTCTGCTCGACCACGAACAGTCGCGCGTCGCCCGGCGCCCCGGTCAGATGGACCGGCCGATCGAGACCGCTCGCGACGCGGGTGAGGTGGATGCCGCGGGCGGGCCGATCGAGAGGCGTGGCGTGGGCCGGCCGGGCCGGGGCGGAGGTCAGCGCCGCGAGCACGGCGAGGCTCAGCCCGCGGGCCGCGGCTAGAACTGGTGTTCTTCGGTGGAACCCTTCAGCGCCCGCACCGAGGATGCACCCTGACTCACCGCCGTGGCCACCGCGTCGAAGTAGCCGGTGCCCACGAAGCTCTGGTGCCTGACCGCCGCGTAGCCGTCGGACTTCTGCAGATCGAATTCGCGATCCTGGAGAGTCGCGTAGGCCGCCATCCCGTGATCGCGATAGCCCAGCGCCAGCTCGAACATCGAGAGGTTGAGCGCGTGGAAGCCGGCAAGCGTCACGAATTGGAAGACGTAGCCCATCGCCGCCAGATCGCGCTGGAAGCTCGCGATGGCGTCGCGCGTCAGGTGTCGCGACCAATTGAAGGAGGGTGAGCAATTGTAGGCCAGCAGCTTGCCCGGGAAACGCGCGTGGATCCCGGCGGCGAAGCGGCGCGCCTCCTCGACGTCGGGCGTGGAAGTCTCGCACCACAGCATGTCCGCGTAGGGAGCATACGCCAGGCCGCGGGCGATGGCGGCGTCGAGACCATGGCGTACGGCGTGGAAGCCCTCCGGGGTGCGCGATCCCGCGAGGAAGAGACGGTCGCGCTCGTCCACGTCGCTGGTGATGAACGTGGCGCTGCCGGCGTCGGTGCGCGCGATCAGCACGGTGGGAACGTCCAGCACGTCGGCGGCCAGGCGCGCGGACTGCAGCTTCTGCACGAATTCGCGTGTCGGCACCAGCACCTTGCCACCCATGTGCCCGCACTTCTTGGCCGAGGCAAGCTGATCCTCGAAGTGAACCCCAGCGGCTCCGGCCTCGATCATCGCCTTCATCAGCTCGAAGGCATTGAGATCGCCGCCGAAGCCGGCCTCGGCGTCGGCCACGATCGGCACGAACCAGTCCACGCCGGTCTCGCCGTTCAGATGCGCGACCTGATCGGCGCGCTGGAGCGCGTGGTTGATGCGTCGGACCACCTGCGGCACGCTGTCCACCGGATAGAGGCTCTGATCCGGATACATCTGACCCGCGCTGTTGGCATCGGCCGCCACCTGCCAGCCGGAAAGGTAGATGCCCTGGAGCCCGGCCGCCGCCATCTCGACCGCCTGATTGCCGGTCAGCGCGCCCAGGGCGCGCACCGGCGGTCGCGAGCTGAGGCTCTCCCACAGCCGGCTCGCGCCCAACCGCGCCAGCGTGTGCTCGACGTGCAGCGTCCCGCGCAGGCGCACCACATCCTCGACGCCGTAGTGGCGCACGATGCCTTTCCATCGCGCGTCATGGGCCCAGCTGTGCTGAATCTCGGAAGCGCTCCTGGCGTTCGACATGGCGTGATCTCCGTGCGCGGCGTCCCGCGATCGTGAATCGCGGCTCGAAAGGGATAGCGGGTCAGACCGGGTTGAACCAGCCCTCGCGAATCAGGGTTTCAGTGTTGGCGCAGGCCTCGCGCAACGTGGTCTCGTTGCCGGCGTCCTTGCCGAGCGGCAGCTCGTTGATCAGCCGCTGGAGCTCCGCGGCGTAGCCCTGGTGTACGAATTCGGCGGTGTGCGCGACCGGCGAACCGTCCTCGCCCGCGATGGGCGCCGCCGCGAAATGGCGCATGCGCTGCGCCACCATCAGACGATAGATCCGATCGGTGGCGAGATCCTCCATGTAACCGTCGAGCAGGCTCGCGCCGCGGCCGTTCAACACGCCGTTCCGGTAACGGATCGTGGTGCGCATCGCCGCCCGGGTGCCGGCGACGCTGCGCCGGCCCACACCGGTGGGCCGCGGCCGCAGGTCGGGATAACGCTCGCCTCCCGGCCGGCGGTCCATCTGGTTTGGCGTCGGAAACTGGGCGACCGCGATCGCGTTCTGGTCGGGATGACCGGTCCAGGCGCCGTCCATGAAGCACGCGGCCTCGTTGCGCTTGTCCTGCTCGAGCACGGCGAGGGCGCGCGCGTTGAGCTCGGCATCCTCGCGGCTCGGATAGAGCGCGGTCATGCCGCCGATCGCCAGTGCGTCGCGCCGGTGGCAGATCTCGACCATCAGGTTGCGCACGCGCTGGAAGAAGGGCACGTCATGAGGAATGGTGTTGCGGTCGGGCAGGATCCACTCGGGATCGGCGAGCGTGAAATGGATGAGGCTGGCCATATAATCCCAGCGACCGAGATTCAGGCCCAGGATGTGCTCGCGAAGGTTCCAGAGGAACTCTTCCATCTGATAGGCGAGCGGATGCGACTCGACCAGCGCCATGCACTTGATGGCGTCGGAGCGCCAGCCCCGCGCCACCGCCACCGCCTGGAACACGTCGCGCCACCACAGCGCCTCCTCGGCCGACTCCGACTTGGGGACGTAGATGCAGAGCGGATGGCGGAGCTTGTCGAATTCCACCTGATGGCAGATCAGCGCGAGGTCGAAGAGGGTGGCCGAGGTGAGCCCGTCGCCGGGCAGCAGGCCGGCCTGGGAAAGATGGAGCCCGCGCACGCGGTTCCAGATCACCGTCGAGGAGGGGCTGATGCCCACCGTCCGGCCGCGTTTCCGGTCCTCGTAGGTCAGTTCGCCCTGGAGCGCCGAGAGGATGTTGTGGACACCGGTCATGAGGTTGGGCCAGGCGTTCGCCATCGAATCCTCGAGGTCCAGCATCACGCCGGGAGCGCCCGAGTTGAGCATTTTGACCACCAGCTCGGCATCGTCGGCCGGACCGGTCATCTGATTGCGCTGGTCCCGGCACCAGGCAGGCACGGAGATCTTCCAGCTCGAGGTGGTGGCGGGCGAAGGGGGCAGGTGGTCGGGGAGTCGGCCGGCGTGCGCTGCGTTCAACGCCTCGGTGCGCCGGCCGGCGAGCGCCTGCTGGCGCGGAGTGAAGGCGTGGTGGAGAGGCTGGTAGAACGCCCAGAAGCCCGAGGGCAGGCCTCGTTCGGGATCGAATCCGCGGGGAGCGGTGTTCATCCGCCGGAGTTGCATCAGGGGGCTCCAGAAGGGGAGAGTCGGGCCGGCAGTTCGCCAGCCTGCAAGCTGTTATCGGCCCCACCCCGCAAGCGACTTGAGGTCGGGAACGACCCCCTGAACGGGGTGCCCGTGACGCCCTTCCTCAGGAGCGCTTGAGCACCACGCTCGAATAGATCCATGCCGCCGCGGCGCCGCCGAGCAGCGGGCCGACCCACCAGACCCACTGGTTCGTGAGGTCGCCATTCACGACCGCCGCTCCGAAGGCGCGGGCCGGATTGAGCGCCGAGCCGGTGAGCGGTCCGATCGCCAGGATCACCATCAGCACGGTGAGTCCGATGCCGAAGCCTCCGATCTTGGGCGCGCGTTCGTCCACCGCGGTTCCCCAGACCGAGCTGACGAGCAGGAAGGTGCCGACGAATTCGAGCACGACCGCCGCGCCGATGCCGATGTCCGGAGAAACCGCGGCCGCGCCGAAGTGGGCCGGCGGTCCGGCATTCGCGGGCATGGTCGCGCGGAGCAGGAAGCTGGCGACCAG